>JAEUSA010000145.1 GCA_016788945.1 Leptospiraceae bacterium | reverse complement strand
AAAAAAACCTGAGAAAGCGTAAAAAACCGCTGTGGTCGGCGTTCGCCAAGAATGGCAACGCCGAGAATTGCCAATGTGTGCCAGAAGTGGTATTGGTTTGCCGTCTGAAAAATGGAAAAAAATTTTTCACCGAGCGTCGCTTTGAGAACATGCGACCCGAATGCCCCGAAAAAAACGGCGAGAAACCCGCAAATACCGGCCACCACAAACGCATGCATGGCGCACACCCGGTGCGTACGAGAATGCGTCAATGAGATACTATGTTACCGGCTGAAATCAGGCAAATATCCCTCGTGCTGGCAAGTGCCTCACCTCGCCGCCGCGAGATTCTCGAACGCCTCGGTTTTAGACTTTCCGTACGCCCGGCTGCGATCGATGAAGCGGCCATCAGGCACCATGACACGGCAGAACAGACTTTGCGCATTGCCCGGGCCAAGGCGGATGCCATTTGGTCACCCGGCCTGACCACCGTTGCGGCCGATACCGTCGTTGTACTCGACGGGGCTGTACTCGAAAAGCCGACAGACACGGTTCATGCACGGCAAATGCTGCAGAGCCTGTCGGGCAGGCAGCATGAAGTTTTGACCGCGGTTTCGCTGCATTTTTCCGGTGGTGAAAATACAGCATTTGTCGAGAAGACGATGGTACATTTTCTGCCATTGTCGAACGGCATCATCGAAGACTACATCGCGACTGAAGCCCCCTATGATAAGGCCGGTGGTTATGGCGTGCAGGACGCCTTTGGTATGGCGCATATCAGCAGAATTGAGGGCTGTTACTTCAATGTGATGGGTTTTCCCGCGAGCCGGTTTATGCAGATCTTATCGGCGCACCGAAAATTTCTTCTTTAGAAAGCGCGAGGCCGGCCTCGGCAAAACCGCGACTACGCAAGATGCAGGCATCGCAATTTTCACATGGAACAAAAAATCCACCTTTTGTTTGCGGATCATAACAAGTCCAAGTAAGCGCAACAGGCACGGCAAGACGCATAGCTTCGCGGGCGATTTGCGCTTTTGACAGATTTACGAGCGGTGTGCGGATTTCAGGTGTTCTGCCTTCACGCCCGGCTTTTGAGGCCAGCGCCGCAGTCTCACGAAACGAAGCAATGAAATCGGGTCGGCAATCGGGATAACCAGAATAATCCACCGCATTGATGCCGATATAAATTGCGCGAGCCTCGCGCGTTTCAGCGACGGCGTAGGCGAGCGAAAGAAAAATTAGGTTACGTACGGGTACATAGGTAACCGGGACGTTATTCTCTTTGCCTATTCCATCGCCCCCTTTCGGTACCGCGGTAGCACTGGTCAGCGCTGAACCACCAATGCGTCTGAGATCTACCGGCAAAATCACGTGTTCGGCTCCAGCAATTTGCGCGAGGTTTGCTGCGGCCATAAGTTCATTGCGATGCCGCTGGCCATAGTCGAACGAAACTGCGGTTATCTTAAACCCGGCTTCGCGCGCGGTATACAGGCAGGTGGCAGAATCGAGCCCACCGGAGAGCAAAACGACGGCGAGATCGTTCATCACTTACCCGAATAAACCACCCGCGAGGCAAGACCTTCTTGAACGGTTACAAAAGTAAGCAACGGCAACCGGGCCTTGAGTTCGTGGAAAATCCACATGGCAATATTTTCTGCCGTGGGATTTTCGAGCCCCGGTACGGCATTGAGCAGAGTGTGGTCGATACGATGCAGTATGGGTTGTACAACGGCACTGATGTCGGCAAAGTCCATAATCCACCCTTTGTCGTCCGTTTCGCCTTCTATAGCTATGACGACCTTGTACGTATGCCCATGCAATTTGCGGCACTTGTGATCTGCAGCGACTCGCGGCAAGAAGTGCGCCGAATCAAAAACGAATTCTTTTTCTATGATCATAGCAGAATCGTAAGACAATTCATCAAACCGCCCGCAGCGAGGGTTCGTAAATATATTTATGCAATTGCAGTCCCAGACGCATTGGCACCTGCGCCGCCTTGACCCATTCGGCGACAACTGCAGGCTCAAGCCTTCCGAATTCTGGCTGAACAATAACGGGTCGCTGCAGTTTTTTGTGTATTTGGTGTTTCATAATCAACTGTTCAGCAAACTCGAAATCTTCCAGGCCAGAAATGACGATCTTAAGGTCATCAGTCGCTTTCATCAAATCAAGATTTTCATACCGATTTTTTTCGTGCTCGCCCGAACCTGGCGTTTTCATATCGAGTACAATGTGCACAAATCCGGGAACTCGTTCGATAGTCAGAGATCCGGAGGTTTCGAGCAAAACCTTCTTGCCCGAAGCGTGTAATCTTTCAAAAAGCGGATAAATGTTTCTCTGCAACAAAGGTTCGCCACCGGTTATCTCTACCAGCTCTGCCGGCCACGCATTCACTTGGTCGGCAATTTGCGTGAGAGTCTGCTGATTGCCCTCGTAAAACGAATATGTCGTATCGCACCAAGCGCAGCGCAGGTTACAGCCGGTCAGACGAACAAAGACGCAGGGATAAAGCGCAAAACTACCTTCGCCCTGAACGCTGTAGAAAATCTCGTTAACTTTGAGCGTCAGTGCTTCACTTGGCGCGCTATTGATGGTTTGCATCATTGGCCTGAAAAAGATGCGCAAATTCAGAGCCCCCGTAAATCGAATTTTGATTTTATGGTTATGTGCGTTGTTACCGCTGAATGCGCTATGGGCGAAGAACCGTGGCCACCTCATCGCCGAAGCAGACGGCAGCTCTTTTCGCATCATCGAGCGCACAGGTGTTGAGCAGCTGGCCCCGGTCGGGTCGCTGCTGAAGCCTTTTGCCGCTCTCTACCTACTTGAGCATGGCGTAAATGCGACACAAGAAATATTTTGTCCTGCTTTGCGTAAACAAACGGCAAAGCTCAGATGCTGGACCCCCGATGGGCATGGCGCAATGAACTTGGCTAAGGCGCTTGTGCAAAGCTGTAATTATTATTTTCTCTCGCAATTCAGTGGTCGTAATTTAGAAGCTTATGAGAAATGGCTGCGCGCAAATTTTGAATGGCCAGAACATGTGCATATACGAAATCCTGTGAACGTTTATGGTTTTGATCTCGAATTTGGTATCGAAGCCGAAAAGTTGTTAACCATGTATACAAAGCTGCTACAAATGGCTGCCGCGGGAAACACAAACGCCAACCTCATCACGCGT
>JAEUSA010000225.1 GCA_016788945.1 Leptospiraceae bacterium | reverse complement strand
GGGAAACGGTGTTATAGTACCGGCTGCGAATTCGGCGACTTTGACGGGAGATTGTCCTTCGGGAAAATACGAGAAGAAAATTCTACCGTCGGTCGCCGCCGAGACATTACCCGAGGGATATTCGAGCGTCGCGACGCGTTCCATTTCAGAAAACGCATGCCGCGGCAGCGTCGATAGATAGGGAAAATCTGTCACAGCGCATGCGCTGAAAGCAAGGATCGGGAAAAATTGAGCTATACGCAGCATGGCTTTTACCCTCTACTATAGTGCAGGCGCGTAGATGGCGCCGGTCTTATCGACCTCGTCAGCCGAGCGGCCGTGAAAACCCACGATCGCCATGCCTTCGGGTGCGGTAAAGGTCGTGCACTCAGATGTGGTCGAGCCCCCAGCGAGCGTGCGGCCATTGCTTGTCGTATAACGGGCATAGAAGATGCGTGTATGGTTGTTCTTTTTTCCTGAACACACATAGAGCGATTTTACGTATTCTCCGGCTGAAAGTGTCAGCTCTTTGTAAGTTCCGCCCGTGCCGCCGTGTATCAGCGTACTGTTATCGGTCAGGACTGCACCAAGGCGATCGACGCGCGAACCTGCACGCAAAAAGACTTTGCTGACCTTCGGAGCCGCGGGGAGTAGATTGACATCGTTGTAGTTTGTGCCATGTGGGCCACCGAATTGATCGCTCAGTGAGCGGTTCGCCGTGGTTGTGATGTTCCATTTCACCTCAAGTGGTTTATGGTCTGAGAGCGGTGCCAGCGTTTCGGGGTTTGTGAACTGCGCATCGTCGATCAGGTACGCCGTGGGCGTGAGCGTCACGAACGCGTTATTCCGGTAGAGCACTTTATCGACGATTTCACACTGCGACGAGACATAGCTGGGCGTGCATGTCGTTAACGGTAGCGTGCCATTAACTGGAGCTACACCGTCGCGCACGAGGTCGATCCACACGTCGCGGAAACCCGCGGCGAGAAAATCTTGCATATTCTGGCCCGCGCGCGTGTAGCGTGTGTTGGTGTCACCGAAGATGACGACGGCATTGCCTTGCGAATTCGCGTTGATATATGCCATAAGCTGGTTGATATCCGAGCGGCTGGCAGCGAGCGCGGCTTCATCCCACGAGGCGGTCGAAAACGGATCGGTCTGACCGGCCTGCGCATGCAGGTTATAGAAGTCGATCGCGACACCCGGGGCTATCCATGTGCGCGCCATGGTGAAGCCCTTGGGCGTGAGAGCATCGGGGCCGACGCGGTTGGTCCAAGTGATGCGCTCGAAGTCTGTATACGGGAAATTGCTGAGTTGGTTGAGGCCCGAGCCGAATGGCACCCCTCCTGAAGTCGGCGAACGGTACAGGTGGTTATCACAACTGTCGTAGAGCGTTGCGTGGTAGTTGAAATCCTCTTGCACGTGCACAATACCGTAGTCACGAATAAGGCAGCTGATGTACGCTGTGTTCTTCATCGGGTCAGAGCTCGATAAAATCGCCGGCAATCCGGCCACGTTATAACTCAGGATATTGAAAGTACCCGTTGTCTGCCCCGCGGCCGAGGTCGCGATGAGCTGTGCACTGAGCCCTCCCTTCAGAGTTATATCGTCTGAAGTCTGTGCATTGTTTGCGACACAGCCGATGAGAGCCGTCAGAGAGAAAAATCCTGCTAATGCGAGCAGGCGGTGTTGTGTTTTAAAGTTCATTTTGCCTCCGTGGAAAGTGTGCGCGAATATAGCACACTGCCGGAGGGAATTCGACCGCGCGGGTTTATCCGGACGTCCGGAATTGCATAATTCAAGCCGCGGCGTGCAGCTGTGGTATCTCTCTGATGCGCGGCTGCGGATCGTGGGGCAGCGCGCGGCGTAATTCGTCCATCGCGCGGTCTTTCTGGCCGAGATAAAAATGCGCATGGGCAGACCAGTAGAGCGCGAGGGTATCGCCGCAGCCGAGTTCGGCGAGTTTTTCCGCAAAGACCGCGGCCAGCGAAAACGCGTGTATCTGGAGCGCGAGCTTTAGTCCTGCGAGCGCGGCCGATCTGCCGAGTAACATTTCAGAAAGTTGTGCGAGCAGGTTCTCGGCTTCGTCCGTGTTTCCCGCTGTCGCGAGATCGCGGGCAGTTCGCAGCGCTATCGCCGGCCGCACGGCGTCGCGCCCTTTGCCGGGGCGGTACGCAATACGCACCAATGAAAGATCGTCGCTGATTTCACCGGAATCCGTGATCTCCCGCGCAATTTTGATGGGCTCGCCCGCGCCGCGCTCGACGGTACGCAGAAATTTTTCGGCATCGGTGTCGATGCGGCTGCCGCCCGAGGTCAAATTTTCCTGGAGCAGGTCGTCGCGGCCGTCGGAGCCGATGATGAGCGCGTCACCCATACTGAGGCGCCCGCGGTTGATTTTGAAATCTGCATCGAATTCAGGCATACCGAGCTTCAGTAGCCGGTGCTGCATGGGCAGAAACGACGCCCGGCCCGTCCGGTAGATAACGGCACGGGGATGTTCAGCACTGATTGAATAAAATTCACCCGTCGCATTATCGATTAGGAAAAAAAATGCCGAAATGAGCATCGAACATTCGAAGGTTTCAAAGATTTTCTGCAACTCGATGACCATTTGCCGCAGCCACTCGTCTGGTTCACAATGTTCCTGAGGCGAGACGCGGTCGACGATAGCGCGAAATACGGCGCCGAAAACAAGGCAGCCTCCCGCACCCTGTATGGATTTTCCCATTGCATCGGCGTTGACGATAATCGTCATTTTGCGCCCGGGGAAATTCAGGTTATGTGCCATCGAAAGATCACCGCCGATCGCGAGCTTTTCATTACGGAACTCGAATTCCTTTTTTTGTTTGGTGAAAAACTCGATCTGCAAACGGGAATCCGGGGCCGCGGAATTCACGGCAAAGGGTTTGATTAGCTGTGAAGTGAGATAATAATCGTGGTCCTGCTGGTTCTTGAGCTGCTGTACAAGACGCAGGTTCGCCGCAATTTCATTGCGCTCTTCGCGCAGACGGATATCCGCACGAATCAGATTCAGCCGGCGTTCATAGTCTTTCCAGCACAGAAATGTCAGCAGGCTCAGGTAAGGAATGCTCATTGCGCCGAGGATATTATAACCCAGCTCGCGTGTGAAGAAAACGAGGTAAATAGAGAGGGGGAGCAGCCAAGGATAGGTAAAGATTACGAAGAAGAAACGATGGCAGGCGAGTGTAATGGCACCCGCGCCGGCGACGCGACGACCAGCGCCACAATCGCCATCTGCATTTTCGGGTTTTGGATGCCGGGGAAGTGCATGAGAAAACCGAGGCCGAGCAGCACGCCATTGCATAACGCCGACGCAAGCGATATGCGCACCCGGCTTTTCGTATCGTGTAGCCATTTCTCTGCGGTCCAGTGGTAGGCGAGTATGCCGAAATTAAAGAAGCCGTGCAGCAGCATCCACGGCAGGTAGCGTACCCAACCCGAATCGGCGACGAGCATTGCATAATACAGCGTTAATGCCACAACAAGCCCCGCCATGGCAAAGCGCAGGTTCACGAACATTTCTGCAGCCAGTCGGTCGCGCAGTTCGGGCCGGTGCGGCGTGTAGCCGTCCTTTTCGAGCGCAACAGGTACAAATTGCATGCATGAGTTTACCGACTCTCGGGCGATTTGTCGTCCTGTATGGAATTTTGGACGTGTGAAGACTCTGTGAGTTTAGTTGTCTGCCATGCCGAAAAACGGCATGAGCTGTGTCTTCCCTCGTCTTACATCGGCGTCGGACATGGATAATACGGGCATTCAGGCTGCTTGCTTTTTCTGGAGCACACTATTCGCCCACAAGTGCATCCAGAAAAGGTAAAGAATTTCCTCTAAATAATGCGTCGAAATTTATCGACCGGTTTTTTCTTTACGACAGGTTTCGCGGAGCCGAAGTTGTCACTGATCGTGCATACACACGATACTAATCTTTTTGTTAACCGTTGGCACAGCCAACACCTGACAAAAAGAAAAACAAGGTAGGGAACAATGGCTGAAGCATATGTAGTCGATGCAATCCGCACGCCACGCGCGCGCGGCAACAAAAGGGGATCTCTCGCAGATATCCATCCGCAGGAGCTTGTAGCAGGGTTGCTGAATGAATTGCCCAAACGCAACAAGGGCATGAAGGTCGATAAAGTCAATGACGTGATTTTAGGGTGCGTCACGCAAGTGGGCGATCAAGCGGCGTGTATCGCGCGTTATGGCGTAATGGCAGCGCATTGGCCGCAGGATGTTCCCGGTTATACCGTGAACCGCTTTTGTGGTTCAGGTCTGCAGGCAGTCAACGATGCAGCAGCTTACATCCAGAGTGGCGTGTTCGATCTCGTTGTCGCAGGCGGTGTCGAATCGATGAGCCGGTGCAAAATGGGTTCAGACGCGGGCGAGACGACCGAAGAGAACATGGCAACCGCGATGTCGATTGGTAATCCTAAAATTGCTGCGCACTATAACCTCGTACCGCAGGGCATTTCTGCCGACATCATTGCGACCAAGTACAACATCTCGCGCGAAGAAGCCGACAAATTTGCGGCGTCATCGCAACAAAAAGCGGATGTCGCAATTAAAGATGGCCGTTTCAAAAATTCGATTATTCCCGTAAAAAAAGACGACGGTACTGTGGTCGAGAATGACGAGTACCCGAACCCCAAATGGGATTTCACCTATCTCTCAAAGATGCCTGCAATGTTCAAGGGCGTTGGTCAGAAAGTTTTTGATGCTATGGCGCTCAAAACATATCCTGAACTGAAAGAGATCAACCACATCCACGGCGGCGGCAATGCTTCAGGTGTTGTCGACGGCGCGGGCATTGTTCTGCTCGCCTCAGAAAACGCCGTCAAGGAGCACGGTCTGAAAAAGCGTGCGCGCATTGTGTCGATGGCGGTGTCGGGCGAAGAGCCGACGATCATGCTGACGGGCCCGGTTTCAGCGTCAAAAAAGGCGCTCGAAAAAGCCGGACTCAAAGTTGAGGATATCGATCTCTGGGAAATCAATGAAGCGTTTGCCGCTGTTCCGCTCTATGTGCAGAAGCAGCTCAATGTGCCGATGGATCGCATCAACGTCAACGGTGGTTCTATTGCATTAGGTCACCCGCTAGGCGGTACAGGGGCTATCTTGCTTGGTACCGCAGTCGACGAACTCGAACGCCGCAAGGCACGCTATGCGCTGATCACGCTGTGTATCGGCGGTGGCATGGGCATTGCGACGATCGTTGAAAGAGTAGAAGGCTAATAGAGTAGGCGCACGGCAATCGCCCGTGCGCCTCGCCCTTATTGACCTGAAAGCCGATGCGTGGCAAAAGCTATTGACATCGGAGGTAAACCCCCGGGCGTGTTTCATAAAATTTCTGGTCACCATGAAAAAACTACTTCGAAAATATCCGGGTATATGGATTTTCTCTGCGATATCCACATTCCCGTTACACGCCGACGTTGCCGGCTATTTCGGCGCGAGCACGACTGTCAGCCACTGGCAAATGGGTTTGGCGTCGGGAAAGACTGTGCAGATGTTCGGCAATGATTTTCAATCGAATAAACCCGATCCGTGTCTCTATCTGGCAGGGTTATCCGGTAGCCTTGTTTGGAATAAAACTTGGGCTCTCAGCTATCAGGGTGAGGCTGGCGTGTCTTATCCGACCATCGCGCTGCAGCGTCAGGTAGACGCCACGAGCTCAACCAGTGTAAGTTCGGCAGCCAACATTTTCCGTACAGATCATAGTCTGGCCGTTAGCCGCAGCCTTGGGGCAAGTGGTGTGAGCCTTTTCGTCGGCGCCAAATTTCAATGGTTTAGTTACACCGATGCGAATACGGCCGTCAAAGAAGTTAGCCAAACGGGACCAAGATCATTTACCGTATCCATAGGCCAAACCATGATGAGTTATGGGCCCGCCGCAGGTT
>JAEUSA010000137.1 GCA_016788945.1 Leptospiraceae bacterium | reverse complement strand
ACGTTCAGGCTTGTCATTGCAGTAAATGCGCCGATACCCCCGTTGCCAGTGGGATCAAAAATTTGCACAATAGCAGATTGTGAACTCATGCTTTGTCCGCCGATTAACAATACGCGCCCATTGGGCAGCCGCGTTGCCGTGTGCGAACCTGAGCCGGTGGCCAAATTCCCGGTGGGTGTAAACGCGCCGATTCCACCATTTGCATTCGGATCAAAAATCTCAGCAGACGCAACATAAGAAGATCCGTTGTAGCCACCCGCCACCAAAACCCTACCATCGCCCATTAATGTGGCAGTGTGCTCATATCTGCCGGTACTCATGCTACCCGTTGACTGAAAGCTACCGATTCCACCATTTGCATTGGGATCAAAAATTTCCGCACTGGCCAAAGTCGGCCCGGTTGCTGAGCCACCGGTAATTAATACGCGACCATCAGCAAGTAGAGTTGCCGTGTGCAGGTAACGGCCGGTAATCATTGAGCCTGTAGCCTCCCAGCCGAGGGGCATCGCCTGCGACACAGGCGAATACAGAGACATATTGGCTGATGAATCCCGTGCAAGCACAGCAAAATGCATCGGCCTGCCGGTTGGCAGATTCCGAATCGTTATCGTTGTTTGACCGGCTGTCCAGTTGCGTACAATGTCACTCCCAATTCTTGCATCCACGAGGGCTACAGTATTGATATTGCTCTCCGAATTATGGTCTTTGACAACTTTATACTCGATGTTTGCGGCGATCGATGAATCGTCCGTTGCCGCTCCCCAGGTTAAAGTTACGCTGTGAGGCGTGACCGCGCTGATTACGATGCCGGCTCCCGCAACAGGTGGCGTAACATCGGGTATGGTGAGGAATCCCGTAGCGGAAGTGTATGTCGCCGCCATGGGATAGTTGAACGTATCTCTTGCGGTAGCAAGTACGCGTACGCGGTATGTAGTGTTTCCGGCGAGCGGTGCTGCCGGAGTAACAATCGCGAGCGCATTGCCGCTGAAGAAGACGGGAGTTGCCGATGTCATGGGTACGCAGTCGACGAAGCCGTTGCTTGATACCTGAATGGATCCCGTACAGGCAGTGGTGGTGTTTGTCGTGAGTGTTGCTGTATCCATCGATTTGGTGAAGGTTACGGCAATATTGGCACCGACGTAATTGACGTTGGTTGCACCATCGACGGGAGCGGTAGATGCCACAGCCGGTGGTACATAGACGAGTATGTCGAGTGCGTCAGAGATACCGGCAATGGTTGCTGTCAGTGTTCCGGTAGTGGCAGTGCTGCCGGCAGTAAAGTGTGCACCTGTTGCGTCGATGAGCATGGTGCCGATGCCACCAGTAGTAGAGAAGACGGGTTTGATCGTCGACATGTTGCCGAAGGCATCGTAACCTACAGCGTCGAAATCGACAGTCTGGTTTGTGCCGATCTGGTATGTTCCGGTCAGATGTACCTGATTGAGGTCGGTGATTTCAATGTGCGTGAGTAATCCTGCTATGACATTGACGGTCATATTTGCCGTAAACGCCCCTGCCGTGGAGCTGATTGTACCGGTGCCTGCACCGGTGGTTGAAATGCGTATGCTTGATGGCCCACTGCGCACAACGCTGCCTAAAGCGCCATTCGACAGATTCTGGTTTTCAATCGAAATATTCTGCCATGGCCCTGCCGGTGCATTATCGCTGGCCTGCAGGGTGAGTGCGCGCGTGAAGCCCGCACCGATATTGAGCGTGGTGACGTTGAACTGAATGCCGTTTGCAGCTGATGGCACAGAACGTGTGACAATCGCTGTCGTTGTTGTCATATTCAGGTTGTCCGTAGCCTGAAAGCGATAGTCGATGCCGTCGAGGGTGACGGCAGATGCTGGCAGCAGATAGTAGTAGCGGTTGGTAACAGTATCGTCGGTCGTGTCAGGCTGCAGGGGTACTTTGTTTGTTGCCGTTGCTGGATTCAAATTACATGTCGTGTCACCTGTACGGCACCAGATAAAGAATGCCGAAACAATTTGTCCTGTAACAGCTCCACCGTTGACGTCATTGATCTGTGTGCGTACGCGCAGCGGAATTCCTGCGAGCGGTGTGGTGGGGAGAAAGTTTGCTCCGGCAATTGTCGGCGCCGTGTTACCGGCCACCTGTGCCTGAGCGACTGCGATATATGACGAGAAGTGTTCGATGTGGCTTTTGACGCAGTGTGTTCCCGGGTTTACCTGTCCTGCAATGCCAACGAGTTCACCATTTTCTGTTTTGTAATAGACCATGGTTGAGTTTTCGTTGAGGCCGTTAACGGCAGCCTGATCGTAGCAGATGGTGAGTTCCGCCGGTGAGAGAAACTGGAGGCCTTCTGGAGAGAATTTGATTCCCTTACCGATTTTCTGTGCGCCGGGGACATTGGCGGGTATGTCGGTGAGTTCTGCGGTGATCTGTGTGTCGGATGCGATTGCGCCCTGTGGAATCACGAGCTGCATGCTGCCGACGTTGATGTAGCCGCCGGTTTCTGCACTGATAGCGGCACTTGCCTTGGTGAGGCTGTTGGGCTGCAGTTTGCCCGCATTCGCGTCATTACCTTGAGCAACGTCGTTGCTCTTACTGCAGTATGTAACAAAGAACGATAAAAACAATACAGGTACTGCAGACCGAAAGATAGACTTAAACATATGAACTCCACACGCTTAGATTTGAAGAGAGTATATCTTGAGTTCGTCCCAAAGACGAAACAGCAAAGACGTGTGGACGAAAAGTTTATCAGAGATGCGACGTAAAGTGCGATACTGGTTATGGTGTTCGCTATCAGTAACGAAGTGAACTAAATTCGTTACTGAAGTTTCGTGTTATTCGAGCGTCAAGAAATTCTGCTTAACTTCGTCTGTGCTGAGTGCACGGCCATAGTGAAGTACATCGTCAGCGCAGGCGTCCATTGTACTTACACCAAAAGGGTTAGGAGGAGTGCTTGCCGGAGCAAAAATCTGAAACTCTGTCGTTGCTGTTTCTTTATTATAGGCGCCGGGCAATGCACTGAGTTGAGTTAGGTTGGCCCCGTAA
>JAEUSA010000115.1 GCA_016788945.1 Leptospiraceae bacterium | reverse complement strand
GCCGTTTTCACTGCAGTAAGACATGGCGGATAACAGCTTTTGTTCGCCGAAAATATACGGCCCGGCAAGAGTGCCGGTAAATCTGCCTTCTTCGATGCCGAGCCCGGTGCAAATGACCTCATCCATGGCGAGAAAATCTTTAACCGGCTCACAGACAAAGCGTGTGGATGCAGACAGAATCACGGTGCGCCCCCCCTGTTTCTTGTGGTGCCCGATTTCATGGTGAGCCCCGCTGCGTATGACGTTGCGTATTCTCTGGTCGAACAGCTCGGAGGTGATTTCGCGCATGCGGGTTTCTGACCAGCCCTTAAAGCATTTTGCCCAGTTGCGCACGAAATCTTCGGTCTCGTCAAAACCCGTGAGGAATTTGAACAGCGACAACCCCAGAAAACCCAATTCAGCCGCTGAATAGATTTTGTGTTCGAAACAGTAATCCCAAAAAATTTTACCGCTGTTGGCCGATAGCAGCGTATCGTCTAAGTCGAAAAAGGCCACGTAGGGGCTTTCGTTTGCCATGCCGCGGGTGAGGCTCTGTTTGCGAGCTTCGGGGTCAAGCAGGTTTGAATATCCCTGGCGCGGCACGTTCTGCGGGTGACGGCAGCATGTGCGGCACAAAAGGCCGGTAAATCTCTTCAAACGCCTCATAGAGCAGTTTTGCGTAAAAATCGCGGTCGAAGCGGAGTACGCGCGAACCGGTGCGCGCTGCGCTTTCTTCTGAGAGATAACGGCCCGACGCCGCGTAGTAATTCCGCTGCACAACGAGGAAACGGACCTTCTCACCCGGCGAGACTTCGATGCCCTGCTGTTTAAGCTCGGCCATCGTGAGCGAGGTTCCGTTCATCACCGCGTAATCGTCGAGATTATGGCTGACGGTGCGGCGCATCAGCAACTCGCGCCAGGGCACACTACCATTGCCCAACATGGTGTCGTAACGCAGATAGACCTCTAATGCCTGCGAGTAACTGTTGCGCACGGCTTCGCTGCTGCCACAGGCTTTCAGCAGGTGTAAAATCTCGTGCTGAAAGGCGGTGATATATTCAGGCATATCTTTGCGCCGCGCGGCGATACCGCGCATCTTGAGGGTCGCGTCGGAAAAACGGCCGAGGTAGCGGTTTGCTACCGGCATGCGCGCATCGCTGCGTGACGGCAGAAACAGCGCCCACGAGTAGATGCCTTCGGTGCTCATCTCGACTTTTGTCTCTACCAGTATCTCTGAACATAAAGCGTCGATTTCGCTCTGTGTTATCACAGCACCGTTTTCGCGGGCGATAAAGATACAATCAGTAATGGCATGCACAAGCTCAAAACCGTGCTTCTCCGCCAGCGCGACCGCGGTCAGCAGCTTGTCGCGGCCGTATGCGGTTACACTCTCATGGCTTTCGAGTTTGCCGAATTTGGCATTGCGAAAACCGAGGTAACCAAAGCTCACCACGTTCATCCATTTGAGGCTGTCGACGCGTTGCTTATACATCGTGCGCTCAGCGTCGCTAAGTTGTTCTTTCAGTTTCTTCTTATAGTATGCCCGGCGATCGAGTATATGCCTGAGCGCATCGGAGACAACACCGCGGCGTCTGATACAGATGTGGTAGCCTGTTTCCGGGACGCGCGGGGCGGCGCTGTCACCGGCGCAGCACGGGCAATTCACCGTCTCGGGTGAAATATTGTGTATATTCATGATCGTCGGATACATCTGGGAAAAATCGAGCTGCGCCACGTTCTCGCGGATCATCCCGCGCGAGATATCAGGCTGATAAATTAATCCGCCTTTGTCAAAAAGCTGCAGTTCGTACCAGGTCTTGCGATTTTCAAGCGCACTCTTTTGCCACGGCACCAGATACCCCTTTCTGATGGCGACGTCTGTCTCCATTTCGGTGAGTGCATTGCCCGTCGAAGCGCGCGCAAGCCGCTGTACCCCCATACCGCTAATGCGCGCCAGTTCGAGAGTGCCGGCCAGATCGGTGTGCTTGAAGGTAAATGAGTTCTGCTGGTCTATATGCCAGCGCCCATAGAGCGGATAAGACGCAGCGCGAAAGATCCAGCTGCCGTAGGTGTTAAAACTCGAGCCATTGCGCCTGATCGTGCGGGTAATTTTTCCAGCTTGATCGCGATCGAGCTCGAGTGTTAATCCGCATTCCTGAGCCGCGGCAAAAAGAAACGGAAAAATAACTTGATCACCATAAGACGAGAGTATACAATCGGGATTTTCATCGCGCATGATGCGGTTAATCTGGCGTACGTAGTTTTCTTTCTTACTCTCGGCGAGCACGTACTCGCGCTCTGCAATTCTGAGAATCAGCGGATTATGCACGCCGACACCAAGCCGATGGCCGTGTTTCAGCGCCATCTGCATGATACGCAGATCGGGAAAACGGTATTCGAAACTGTGCTGCGGTTCGCTACTTTCGATGTGCACCACCCGGTTAGCCCGGTCGATAATGCGGGTCTGAAGTCTTACGGGTGATAGGGGGTAGATACCCCGGTCAGCAAAGTACGTCGTCACCGGATCAATATCAGAATGGTAGATATCAAATTTGTTGTAGAGGGTGAACAGCTTGCGCTTGATGCCCGGCAGAATAGAAGGATGCGCAATCTCGAGGCGCAGCGCGTCGACAACGCGGTTGGGATAGAACAGTATCTTCTGCTCGAAGCGCGGTGGTCTCGCCAGCACGCGCATCGCCGTCAGTCGTTCGGTGAGTTTTGCCAGCATGCGTGCCGAGCCATGCGCATAGATTACCGGGCAGACTGTGTCGCGAGCGAGGAAAATTCGTCTTTGGTCATCGATCAGCCAGAGATAGAGATCGTTATCAACATTGTAGGCGTCGAACAGAAACCCTGTGAATGTCCAGGGGCGGCTGAGCGCCGTAGTTGTCATTTTAGGCCGCGAGCGGTGGTTCTTCGCTGTTGTTTGGCGGTGGTAGTCTTTGAAAAATGATTTTTTCTTCGATATGCAGACAATCAGCTGACAAAGATCGAACAATCAGTACATAGTTACTGACCCTGCTGTCTTTTGCTGTAGGATTCTTCTGCATTGCCATCAGCAGGCGATAGATGAGCAGCGAAACACTCACCCTCTGCACCGCCGCCATTGCGTGCAGCTTGTTATAGACATCGTAATTCCAGAATACCTGCACAATGACAAAGTTTTCCGATGTTCTGTTATAACATCGCGTCCGGTTTCTGCGGATCGCATCGCACATCTCTGCCCGAAAGCCGCCTTCGAGTATTTTTTTCAACGCATGCCGGTTCTTGCGGAAAAATCCGGATATGCTGACAGGCAAAGATACGGATGTCCTGATGCTATGTTGTTTTTTCTCCCCCATGGTGTTCCCCTGTAACTGCCGCCCGGCTTTCGATGAGCGAGCGGATACTGTCGTTTATTTTTTTCAGTTCGTCAATTTCACGTTTGAGATATATGAGCATCGCCATACTCATCGAATCGAATGCATTCGGATGCTGCGCCATGACTCCCGCCTGTACCTGCAATTTGGCGACACGCATGAGTTCATCGAATGCCTCGCGGTCATTTCGGCGCAGCGTGCGGCGAAAGTTATCGAAGCGACCGGCGATCTGCTCGATAACCATCGAATACGGGGCGACGGTACGGCCCATTAGTGTTCTGCCCGGTGGCGTGTCATATACTCTACTGCGAGCACACGGTTCAGCACGGTAGTCGGCGTCATTTTGAACGCAAACGACATGGGTTCTTTGCGGTTTTTGTTTAGGGAATCCCACAGAGAAATTTTGAGCAACTTCTTGTGCAGTGTCTCAGCAGACTCGCTGCGGATAAGTGAGTTTTTCGTGTTTTTCATATATCCTCCTTAATGACCATGTATGAGCTTCATCAGCACTTGAGCGCGTCTGAAGTTCATGCTTAAATAAATGAAAATTCCATCTGCGAGGTAGCCGGGCGCGAGGGGTATACCTGCGCACGCCTTGCCGGCTCCGCTACTTTAGGCGCTGGCAGGCTGGTGATTTCGCGCGCCAGCCGGCCATTGGTAATATGTTTCAGCCGAAAGGCGTTATCGCCCCCTATTCGGTAGAGCTCCCATCGGCTTTTGTCTGTCAGCGCGCGGATATCGGAAAGAAATGTGCTGAACGCGGGTGCAGCATAAGACGGCCTTTCAACGACGAAGAGAGCCACCCCGCGTTCATGCGCATCGGCGAAAAACCGTACCAGCTTCTGGATTAAAAACAGTCCTTCGTCGAAGGCGACATCGCCGTCAAAAAACTGTTTCGCCGGTGCAAGAACGAAGACGACTTCATTTTTTTTGAGATCTTGCACAGCGTCGAGAATTTGGTATGGTGTAAAAGCGCGAGTAACTGTGATCTGGTCATGTATTGACTCAGGTGCGCGCTGTAAGCGCAGTGCTTCTTCAGCGATGGTATAGGTATTGAAGCGGATAGCGCAGTCGATGGTATGCGTGCGAATGCCTTCGAGCGCCATACGTGTCTGCCAGATCTGTGTCAGCGGAAAAATCGCCTGTGCACCGGTCATGTACGCGACCGAGCGGTCATGACTGCGGTAATTCCACAGTTTATACGCATCGCCGAGCGAAAGACCAGAAGTAGGATTTACCCCGGTACTGAAATTTGAATTGTTATGCCACATACCATACCACCCCGCTAAAACAAAGATTTGACTTTACAACCAATCTATAGAACAAGAATAGAAAAGCAAGTATTTTGTTCTATTTTTGTTCTATGAAAAAACTACACCCCACTCAAAAACAACTCCTGAAGCTTCTCACCAAGCTATCGGGCGACGGTTACACTATCCGCGAACTGCAAGATTCCCTCGGCCTATCTACCCCAAGCCTTGTCTTCTTTCATCTGCAGCAGCTCGAAAAAAAGGGCTATATCGAACGCAACCCGATGAATCCCGCCGACTACCGCGTACGCCAACCACCCGAAGAATCGGGTCTGTTTCTCGTCAATCTGTACGGCCTCGCCCGCTGCGGCCCATCGGGTACCATCTTAAGCGGGGATGTCGAAGAGCGCCTCGAGCTACCACCGCAGTTCTTAGGCGTACACCTGCAAAACCCGTTCTTTGTCCGCGCGCACGGCGATTCCATGGAACCACGCATTCAAGATGGCGACTTAGTGCTCTTCGAACGCCGCACAGAAGTACCCGACGGCAGCATCATCGCCTGCTCTGACGGTGGCCGCGCGTTTATCAAACGGATGGTACGGCACGGCAAAAAGATTATGCTCTATTCACTCAACAGCCGCTACGAGCCGTTTCCCGCCGACCCCGAAAGTTTTGCCGTCGAAGGCCTCGCGCAGGCAGTGGTCGGGCGCATATAATCAGCTGCTTTACGGGTCCGCTCGGTAGGCATAAAACGTCCTATACCTGTATATAGAAGGAGCTTTCATGAAACTAGCAATCACCACCCTGATAGCCGTTATTTTCGCTACCTTGCCGGCCAGCGCTAACAAAAGGGTAAATCACCCCGGTCATGCCGCCGCCAGCGCCTGCAAGGCAGACATCGATAAGCTGTGCGGAGCTCACAAGGGCAACCGCAAGGCCATGAAAGAATGCGTTAAGTCGAACCAAGACAAGTTTTCTGCAGAATGCAAAGCAGTCCGCGCAGACCGTAAGGCCAAAAAGAATGAGCGCCGGGCACAGGTAGAAAAGGCGCTGGAAACCTGCAGCAAAGACAGCGCGCAACTGTGCGGTGCGGACAAAGGTAAAAAAGGCAAAGAACTGCGTTGCCTGATGAAAAACCGCGATAAACTCAGCGCCGAATGCCAAGCGGCATTGCCTGAAAAGCGAGTCAAAAAGCATAAATAAGCTCCCATACCCATACCGGACGGCGTTTGCCGTCCGCGTTTGCGTCTATCTGTCTTTGTGAACAATAAATAGACGGCCTGATTTCGCTTAAGAAAATTGCCCATGGCTAAAATCTTCGTCGACGGGAGAGAATACGAGGTCGACGAGAAGAAAAACCTGATCGACGCTCTCGCCGAAAAAGGCGTGGAGATTCCGCACTTCTGTTATCATTCCAAACTCTCCGTAGTCGGCATGTGCCGTATCTGCCTGATCGAAGTCGAGGGTGTACCCAAGTTCCAGGCCGCCTGCAATACACCGGTTAAAGACGGCATGAAGATCAATGCGTTCGGCGAGAAAATCGTCAAGGCACGCGAGGGCGTGATGGAGTTTCTGCTCATCAACCATCCGCTCGATTGCCCCGTCTGCGACAAAGCCGGCGAATGCCGATTGCAGAATTATTCGTTCAGCCTCGGGCACGAAACGACCCGTTACAAAGAAGAAAAACGCAATATTCCACAGGAGAAAATCGGCACCAACCTGCTCATCAACCACAACCGTTGCATTCTCTGTTATCGCTGTGTGCGTTTCGACCGCGAAGTCGTCGGCGTCAACGACCTCGAAATGCTGGCGCGCGGCAACGATACGATCATCGCTTATACTCCCCCCGAAACCAGCGGGGAAAAATCGACATACCTCAACCACAATTACCAGGGTGCGCTGGCGGATATCTGCCCGGTGGGCGCGCTCTTGAATGAAAACACGCTCTTCCAGTCGCGCGTATGGTGGTATGAATCGAAAGAATCATACTGCCACGGTTGCTCGACGCTGTGCAAAGTTACCACGAACATAAAAAACAACTCACTCTATCGCTATATGCCACCGCAAAACACCTTCGCCGACGGCCATTTCATCTGCGACTATGGCCGATTTTCGGGCAAAGATTTCTCGCAAAACCGCCTCTTGCATTATGCAATGAACGGTGAAAAAACGACGTCGGCGCAGGCATTACCCGCGCTCGATGAAAAAATTGCCGCAGCGAAAAAAATTCTCGTGCTCGGCGGCGCAACCGAAAGCTGCGAAGACGTCGATGCGATAGACGCGCAGATAAGTGCCTGGCGTGCACAGGGCAAAGAAGTAAAATGGGATTTCAGAACGGACAGCGCCGCATTTTACGACGGCAAATCTCAGCCCTTAGCCGCAACCTCGCACTGGGATTTTCTGCTGCACCGTGACCTGAGGCCCAATGCAAAATATTTGCGCGATAAAAATGCCACCGCACTCAGCGATTACGCTGCATTAGCGGGTGAAATCCGCAACGCGGATCTCGTAATCGTCATCGGCGAACTTTCAGCACCTTATGCCTACCAAAGCGGCGAGAAGCATGCGCATGTAAAGGGACTCACCATTCGCGAAAGCATTGAAGACAGCGAACTGTTCCAGCTGCTCAACACAGCGGCGGCGTGGAACAAAACGGCACTTTTCACGACGCATGCGAATACTGCCGCCGGGCTTGCGGCAATTGCCCTACCGATACTTGCCTACCCTGAAAAAGCAGGACGTTACAGCGATAAAGCCGGCAGCATCAAAATGACCACGGCGGTACTCAAGCCCGTGCAGGGTCTCAAATCACCCAACGAAATTTTCTCGCGCCTCGGCGCACAAAAACAGATGGCAGAGGCGGCGCGCTAATGGCAACGATAAACGTCTCCAAAAAATATGCGCTGAAATGGTATGAAAAATTCTATTTCATGTCGATATCGGCCGGGCTCCTCGTCACACTCAAGCATTTCGTCAAATCGGCTTTCCTGCGCCGCATGGTCACGACGCAATACCCGGAAAAAAAGAAACCACTGTCTTCGCGCTTTCGCGGCCTGCACCGCCTCAAGCGTAACGAAAAAGGACAGGAGCGCTGCACGGCGTGTTATTGCTGCCAATGGGTGTGCCCAGCAGATGCGATACAAATCGTCGCTGCAGAGGTAACTCCCGAGCGACAGTACCTGCACCCCGAAGACAAGTATGCGAGAACCTTTCAGGTCGACCTGCTGCGTTGTATCTATTGCGGCCTGTGCGAAGAAGCCTGCCCCAAGGGTGCCATCTACCTCGACGGCGGTATGCCGATGCCGGCCGACAGCCGCGACGGATTAATTCTGGATAAAGACAAAATGCTCGAAACCAAAGGTGGCCCGATTATCGGAGAACGCAATTGAGCCTATCGAACAAGCTTCGCAAAAAATCCGCGGAAATCAGAAAACGAATTCGCGAAAAAGGCCACGAACGTATTACCTTTCTGGTAATTCCGCATAACGACAAGGCGATCGTCAACATGCAATTGTCGAACTACGTCATTGCCCTCGCGATTTTTTCGCTCATTTTTATCGTCGTCGCTTCGGTCTTCGCGGTGAACATGCAACGCAATATTCAGGGCGAAGCCGACAAACTGCAAGACCGCGACCGGGCCTACGTCAACGAACGCGAGCTCTACCTGCGCAAATACCATGAGATGGTCGTGCAGCAAGATTTCTTCAAAAAACAATTCGGCAAAATTATCGTGCAGGCAAAGCTCAGCGAAAGCGACCAGCCGATATTTATCGACAAGAATGAACTGCACGAAAGCGCCGTGCAGATGCTCGACGCCGAAGGTGAAGAGTTCGCACGCAGCCTGAGCTACAAAGAAAACCGCACGGTAAAATTCCTCAACTTTGAAACGACGCTGAAGATCGCGCAGGGCAAATCGCAAGAAGAAGGTTTTTATTTTTATCCCGAGATCGCGCTTTACCGCCAGCTCAAACTCGACCTCAAACAGACATCGAGCGCGGTGGCGATGCTGCAGCAGCTTTTGAAAGAACGCGAAGTGGTGCAGCAGGCGCTGCCCTATTACTGGCCGCTGTCGGGTGGGCATTTTACGTCATTTTTCGGCGGCCGCATTTCACCATTCGGGCATTCGCGTGACTACCATACCGGTGTCGATCTTGCCAACGCGACCGGCACGCCGATCTATGCGGCCGCCGATGGCAAGGTTATCAGCTGCGGCTACAGCGGTGGTTATGGCTTATCCGTTAAGCTAGCGCATTCATTCGGTTTCCAGACGCTCTATGGGCACATGAGCAGCCAGTA
>JAEUSA010000097.1 GCA_016788945.1 Leptospiraceae bacterium | reverse complement strand
GGTACGTCTGCGTCTTTTGAGCTTGTCGCCCAAATCTGCGCCGCAGGGTCTGCCTTTTTGATCGCGCGAATTGCCGCCTGACCTGCGACCCCGCTGCCACCGACGATGAGAAACTTCGACATGGTTAAAACCTTCCGCCTGACCTAATGCGGCAGCTATTGCTCGACGCAAAGCAAATAGTTGGTCGCCGAGGTGCAACCGACAATGCCGTTTTGTATCGAAGTTGCATCGAACGCGCCTGCTTGTCCACCGTGGCAGTTGGTTGCGCTCATCGTACCAGACCAGTTCCCTCCGGCACCGACGCAGATCTGGCCTGTTGTCCAATCGGGGTTAAGGCCGCTGAGGTAAAACCCGGCACTCGCCGACGGCGCCGCGGAGAGCGGAAAAGTAAAAATGCCGGCGCTGTTTGTCGTGGCAATCTGCACAGTGCCTGCTGCTTGCAGGTATATCGCATTGGGCTTCAACACCCAGCCGATATTTTCACCCGGGTCTGTGCAATTCGGATTCACACAAGCGCGGCGTGCTGCGCCATCAGCGATCAACGCAGCATAGGTCACCGTGATATCGGGGCGCTGTGCGCTCGCGTTGCAGGTGGCATCGGCACCAGCTATACCGCCGAGGTTACCACCAACCGTCGGTGAGGTGTGCAGAAACATTCTTTTTTTTACCGGAGCTACAGGTGGCTTGTTCTTGCCGCTGTTATCCGGAGTATCCCAAAAATTACCAAAGTTCTGGCAGTTTATCAAAACAAGCAATGCAAGCACAGGCAGGCGCATAGATCTTGGTTACAGACTAAGGCGCGGGACCCAACGCGACCAGAAAAAGCCTCAGTATGCAGATAAAAAACCTGACGAATATGTCAGTTTAATTTCATTTCCATTTTACTGTTCAGCTTGAGTCAGAATCGGCCGAAAGCCTGAATAAGCATGAGAAGAATTGCTCACATCATTTTATCGCTCACCAGTTTAACCATGGCGACGGCCATTTATGCCCAGTTACGCGACAGCGGGCAGGGAAAATCAACCGCGAAAAAAAACCCGAAGTCAACGATCGTCGTACGTCCTGGTCCACCGGTGAAGCCGACGCAGCCGGCGAAACCCAACACCAATGAAAAATCTGACTGGAGCGGTCGCTCGCAGGCACAGCGCTAACGCGCCGCGGCTATTAGACCTGCCAGCGCAGCGGCGTCAGGCCGCGTTCGACGTGTTTCCAGCAAGTGCATACGTTCCACAATAGCTCTGGTGAGCGGCACGCGCACACCCGCCTGCTCGGCGGCAGCGACGATTGCGCCGTGAATTTCATCGACTTCGGTTTTTAACCCTTTTTCGATATCCTGCAGCATCGAGGTGCGAATCTTCTTATATTTGCGCCCGAGCACGTAGATGATCAGATGCTGCACGATCGCGGGTAAAGAGGCAAGCTTATACACCGAAATCGCGCCGGGTACTATGCCTTCTTCGATGCCGAGCGCACGCATGACTGCAGCCGCCTCTTTGATCAGCATAATAGCCGCTCGGCGGCCTTCGCGCCGGGCAAACAGAGGCCCCAAAGCAAGACCTGTCACTGCTCCCAGACCGTTGATCACGGAATTTATCGCGAGTTTGTTCCAGCGAAAACCGACGGCGTTGTGTGAAAGCACGACGGGTAAATGCGGTTCGAGTGCTCGCTGAAGGTCTTCGGGCAACTCGCTCTGACACGCCAGAATTAGGTGTCCGGGGTTAGACTGAAAATAACTGCCGTCACTCATCAGCTGCGTATTGTAACCGACAATACCCGAAATGATTTCATGTTCATGAAAAAGGCGGATCGCCTTCTCAGGCAAGCCATTTTGCAGTAAGATGATCCGTCCGCCTTTGGCGAGGTGTTTTTTTGCCGTACTTGCCGCAACTTTAAGGTGCGGCGTTTTCATACCGAGAAAAATGTAATCGTATTTTTTACCTTCTTTGATAGTAAGCACCTGATAGGCACTGGTTTTGTTGCCGAGTTCAATGTGGGTGACGTCTTTCAGCCGATAACTGATACCGCGTGTGAGCAGATTATCTTTGCGGCGCTGGTCGCGTACGAGAATTGTAAAAGGAACGTGGTTGAGATAAAGTGCACGGGCAACCGACGCACCGATGGCACCGGTACCCAAAAGCGCGATTTGCTTATTCATCGGCATCGGCCATGCCATTGCGCATTTACCGACTGAAAACCATTTTCACGCAACGCTCGGTGCTGTTAGCATTGTTGATTTCGCTCACAACCAGCGCTTGAATCTGGCATAACGTAAAATACGTAAGCGCTGCGCCAAAGGCAGGTCGCGAAACCACGTCTTGCGTACCGGCAGATTATCGGCATCTACACGCAGTTCAGCAAAGATCGCACGCGCAGGTCTGAGCGCGCGTTCGTCGCTGCTGACGAGCATCGACTCTGCGAGGCGATCATGCGCCGCATCTTCAAAATTATAGCTGCCGAATGCCACCCATTTGTCATCGATGAGCACAATCTTCGAATGTTCGCCGTGCAGGTTCTCGTAGATTGTGACTCCTGCCTTGAGCAGGCGACCGAAACCAGCAGCAGCGGCGATCCATGCCAGATCTGTACTGGGCAGGGCTTCACGGTGCGAATGAAAAACCTCGACGCGCACACCACGTTTCGCAGCTTTCACTACTGCCTTCATCAGGCGCCGCGTCGGCTTGAAATAGAAACTGGTAATCGATAGCGTGTCATTTGCCGCATCGATCGCGGCAATCATACGCTCCGTTAACGGGTTACGGCCGCGCCAAACCAGTGGCCCTAACCAACCCTGCGCTTCGCCGGGGTTAAAGAACCAATAGTCGAGGCGATGGTCGGCTGTGTCCCGAGCGGCGAGGCTTTTGAGGTGCGCTTTGTGTTGAGGTTCAACGTGCACCGACAGTGCCTCGAGAGACTCGAGCAAAGTTAATACGACAGGGCCGCGCAATGCTACGGAGTATTCGTTCCAGCCGGCAAACGATGATTTCGTGATATTGCCACTGCCGTATATCGCCTCACCCGTATCAGACACCTGGATTTTGATATGATGGCCGCCGCCAAGCAGCCGCGCTGCCCATCGCTGCGGCGCATAAAACTGGACGACGCCCCCCGCTGCGCGCAGAATGTCAAATTCCCGTTTGAGCCCGGTGCGATCTTCGTCGCTCATCAGCACTCCGCCCAGTCCCTGCCCGAAACTATCGATCAGCAATGTGACCGCCACACCGCGATTCTGCGCGGCCTGCAACGCATTGAGCATTGCAAGCCCATAAGCATCATGTTCGAGATAAAAAGTTGTCAGATAGATAAACGATTGCGCGCGTTCGATCATCGCCAACCGTCGGTGCCATTCTTCTTGCCGATTCCACAGCGGCACCAATTCTGCTGCGGAGGTCATGCTTTAATCGGGGAACTCCGCATCATGACCGCGCACGAGTTGACGGACAACTTTTTGCACCGTAGCTCCCGAAAAGCCACGGCCCGCAAGATGCTGCCACAATTTTCGCGCTGCAAGTTGCGGCTCTACGCTGCCCAACAAGCGCAGTTTTTTTGCCGCTGCGGCCAACGCGCGCTCGAGTTCATCGGGTAGCTCATCTATCGCCTGCGCATGCTCTTCGGCAGATATTCCCTTGTGAAGTAACTTTGCCTTAATAAACCTGTCGCCGCGGTCTTTATAGTAGCGGCCGACGGCCGCGGCCATTTTCCGATCATCAAGCAGATACACCTCTTTGAGCCGCGAAATCGTTTTTTCGATGGCGTCCGCCTCATACCCCTCAGACGCAAGCTTTTTGCGCAATTCTTCGGCGCTGCGCATTCTCTGCGCGACGAGTTTGACCGCCCGCTGTTCAAGGGGCAGCTGAACTGCGGATGTTTTTTTCTGTCGCGGTTGCCGGGCCGCCATGGGTTTTACCGGCATACTCGCTCTGACCGGCAAGTACAAAGGTGCTCCTTCGAAAACGGTTGCCTTCATACTTTATGGGAGGGAAACGCCGGTATGCGAGCGCAAAAAATATTCCGTCCGTTATGGATATTGCTGATTACCTGGGCGCCCGCGTGCGGCAAAAGGACCGTCACCATCGACGACGCAGAAAAACCGGCGACACTGACGCTGCAGGCGCCGGAAAATGTAACGTCAGTCGAATTGCACGTGCGGGGTCTATTGTCGGGCACCGCAAGATTAAAGTTCCATAAACCCGGTGATCGCACTCTGCCATGGCGCTCTCTAGAGCTGTTGCCCGTCGTTGTCTCCGGCATACCGATGGGCATCGCCCCCGCAGAGCTAATCGCTGAATATGATCAGCGCGAACTCATTGTGGTTTATGAGCCGGCGAAAAAAACGCAGGGACATCTCGAAATCGAATACCGCTTCAAAGCGCGCTGAATTAACGACGATCGATCGGCGCAGCGAAAAATGTCTTACCGTAAAAAGTTTGCGATCAAACACCTCCGGCAAGATGAAATCTTTTCCGATACGGCAATTCCGGTGCTGGCACACTATTATGGCCGCATGGGCAAACGCATACATGCCTACCTGCACGAAATGAATGGCGAAAATTTGCATTCACTGCGCATTGCGCTGCGACGCTTTCGCTACGTATTGGAACTCTATTGCCCGAGCGTAAAGCCAAACCGTTTTACCGAAGTTTATGAACTGACCGTCGATCTGCAAAATATTCTCGGCGAGCGCCGCGATATCGATGTCATGCGCGATAAACTCGGCGAAATTTCGGCGAAAACCGGCAATGCGTTGCCTGCCGAAATTATGCATGAATTAGATACCAAACGAGCGCAGCTCGACACGCTGATTCCCGCGAAACTCGAACAGTTTGTCGCCAACAAACAGGTGCATAAACTTGTGGCCGATTGAAGCGAAATTCTGGCGTTGCGGATTACCCCTTCAATGGGAGACACCGGCAGAAAAACCACCACTGACCTCTGAACGCGCGCACGTATGGCTCTGCCATCTCGCCAAGGCACAACAGTATCTCGCGCACAATACGCCGGCCGAAAATCGGCGCGCAAAGCAGATGATTCCGGCGGACAAAGCAAACGAGTTTTTGCTGTCGCGCGCTTGGCTTCGTTGCATACTCAGCGCTTACACCGATAACGCAGAACCACAAGCAATCCGCATTGGCATAACAGAGACCGGCAAACCGTTCGCGACCGATTACCCATTACTTCAATTCAGCTTGTCGCATTCGGGCGAATTCGTCGCCATTGCCCTGAGCCATCGACCAGTGGGGATCGATATAGAAAAACTGAGGGCTGTGCCCGATTGGCAAGCTCTTGCCGATACCATGCTGCCACGGGCGGTAATCGCCGAAATCGCCGGCTTCTCTGGCGATCAACAGCAGAATGAATTTCTGCGCCGATTTACCGCTTATGAAGCCTGCCTCAAAGCGCACGGCGTCGGATTTTCCGGGCGTACCAGGATGGCATACACAAAGAATCCACAGGTCTTTAGCTTACCGGAAATTTCCGGATACACCGGTTCGGTCTGCGAAATTATCGGAAAAAACTGACGAAGTTATTCATGCACCGCAGATTCGGTGGGTAACCAAGACCGGAGTATTTTGATAATTTGCGCGGTATCGAACGGCTTCGCAATAAAGTCGTCCATACCCGCAGCGAGGCATTTTTCGCGATCGTTTCTCAGCGCATTCGCCGTCAGAGCAATCACTGGCATGTGAGCGAGGTTATTCAATCGTTCGCGTTCGCGAATGCGTTCGGTTGTCTGATAACCGTCCATCACCGGCATCATACAATCCATCAAAATAAGATCCGGTTTTACCTCGTCGAGGCGCCGTAGCAGCTCTTCTCCGTTCTCGGCAATTTCGACTTTAAGATTCATATTGCGCAGCAGAGCTCCGGAAACAATCTGATTGACCGGATCATCTTCGGCGAGCAGTACCGTCTGCCCGGCGAAGCGGGTTCGCAGAATATCCTGCTCTTCAGCCGCGGTCACCTTGATTTTGTCATCAGCCGCGGCTTCAACGCAGGGCAATTTGAGAGTAAACTCCGACCCCTCTCCGACATTGCTCTTCACCGTAATCGTTCCGCCAAGAATTTCGGCCAGCTGTTTTGAGATCGCGAGGCCCAAACCCGTGCCGCCGAATTTGCGCGTCATCGACTGGTCTGCCTGCCTGAAAGGCTGGAATATCATATCGACACTCGTTGACGGAATGCCGATTCCGGTATCTCGCACGGCAAAAGAAATAGACCGTGTCCCGTCATCGGCGCGCTCGAGATGAACGGCAAGGTTTACCCCGCCTTTGGGGGTGAATTTTACCGCATTGCCTAACAGGTTGATCAGAATCTGGCGTAACCGCGCGGGATCTCCGTTAAGCATAACGGGCACATCGGGAGCAATCGTCAGTGAAGTCAGTATACTTTTCTGTCGTGCCTCGACGGCAATGATTTCCATAATGTCGTGCAGATGCCGGTGCAGATCAAACGCGATATTATCTATTTCAATTTTCCCAGATTCAATTTTCGCGAGGTCAAGTATGTCATTGATCAATGCGAGCAACACCTGTCCCGAACTCTCAATAATCGCTGCGTAATTGGCTTGTTGCGCATCCAGATGCGTCTGCTTAAGTACCGAAGTCATGCCGATAACGCCATGTAGTGGCGTGCGTAACTCATGGCTGACAGTAGCCAGAAAATGACTCTTCGCAACATTTGCCGATTCAGCCTTTTCGCGTGCGGCAAGTATTTCGCTTTCGATGTTCTTACGCGCCGTTATATCCAACATGACGCCGTCGAGCCATACAAGGTTTTGTGCTTCGTCAAAAACGGCCTGACCGCTGTCTTCTACCCAGATAATGCCTGAGTCAGCACAGACAATCCGATAATTCAGGCGGTAGCGCCTCTCACCCTTCGCCCGCCCTGACGCAACGACGTGTGATAAATCATCCGGATGGATAATACTGGCAAAAGTTCTGACGCGGTTGCCGATAAAATCACCGGCTTCGTAACCTGTCAGGCGGTGCACTTCGTCGCTCAGAAAGTACATTGTCCACGGGTGTTCGGGTGCACAGCGATAGGTTATACCCGGAATATTGTTCACAACATTAAGAAACTGTTGCCGCGTCGCTTGCGATGCCACGCGCT
>JAEUSA010000092.1 GCA_016788945.1 Leptospiraceae bacterium | reverse complement strand
CGTCGACGACAGCCAGATCTTTTCATCGAGCCGGAATTCCATATCGACAAACCAGGCAGCCATGACGACGCTATAGACCATCGCGGATAATACGCCCATCGGCAAATCGTAACCATCTGCAGCGAACCAGAAGAAGAATAGACCGAAGCCGACTAACGTAAATGTCATGATCGTTTTGAAGTGAGCGACCATCGGTTGTGGAAAACTCTGTTTCATACCATAGCGGAGTATCGAATAAAACAGATAACAATCGATCATGACACCGGGAATCCACATATACCACAACCATTTCGAATTGATCGCATGCGGCAGTGCTGTCCACGCGAATTCCCAGCCGACATTGAGCGCAACGGCAAACGCCGGTATTTGCACGAACTTCTGTTTGAAGATATAATAGAGAGTCACCGCATAAACGATGAACCAGGCGGCGGCGCTGCCCATGTAGAGCCAAAAAGAAAGTTTACTCGGCTGCAGAATTACGTAAATCTGCGGATCAAAGAGTTGTGCTTTTAACATGCGAGCCTCCGAATTGGTTTTTTTCTCTGTCTGTTACGATGAGAATGAAGTACAATATGTCGAGCAGGCTGCTGGCGATCGCGAGCGTGAGCAGAAAATGGTCATCAGCAAAGCGCAGAAAAACGAAAACTCCCATAGGCAATGTGCCTAACAGTTTGCAGGTCGCGATCGCACCGCTCAGACGTATCGCCGGCTTTTCTTTGACGTCAAAGTAGAGATAGATATAGAGCACGCCCATGAGCACCTGACTGATATAGGCGCTGGTTGCCCCCATCAGTTTGTCATAGACTCCGGGCTTAAAAGCCACAAAAAAAATAGCCCACGCAGCGATATTGATCAGAAATACAGTATGGAATTTGTTCTTTAATCGGGGGGCAGTAATCTGGTTGGCGCTGTATTTCCAGCTGAACCAGAATATGGCGAGATCGAAAAAGAACCAGGCGCGCAGGCCGATGACAAAGAGAAAACCAAGATTGGGAACGAAGACGAATGCCCAGACAAATTCCCAAGCGATATTCGCCGCGGCGGCGACATAGGGCATTTCGACAAACCCCGTGCGATAGGCGCGTACCGCAATCCATGCATAGGCAATTAACCAGAAAACGGTGCCGATCAAGACAAGACTAATCTGCACCGCGGTATAATCGCTGCAATTAAGCCAATGCGAACACAGGCCCACCGGCATCAGCTTCCAATTTTCCAGTTTTCTTTCAGCGACGGCGGAATATCAAAATACACCTGCTTGGCGGGATTCATGTAATTTAGCATCGCCTGCATATAGAGTGGAGTGTATTTTTCAAACAGGCTGCGAAATTTTCCCGAATGCGATTCGGCAAAGTTCAGCAATTTGCCAAAAAACCGGAATAGCAGGGTGACAAAATCACCACTGGCCGAGTCTTGTACCGCGAGTACATTCGCGATGTGTGTGCCGAGAAAAAACCGCATCAGATCGGCCGCCACGATGTCGAAACTTTTTCCCGGAATCATGTCGCCGTAGAACAGCAACAGCGCTTTGGTGAGTTCTTTACCCGCATCGGAGGATTTAAGCTCCATGTCAAAAATCTGTGTTCCAAGTGCTGTAGCCTGTTCATAGTTTTCGGGCAGCAGCTCGGCACGCAATCCGACGACGTGCCCGACGATGCGCCAGCAGTGAATATATCCGTCTGTTTCTGCCGGCGAAGGCGTCATTTCCATCTGCGATAACCCCTGCAGTGTGAGGGCAGAGAACGCCATCAGTGTGCCGGCAAGATACGTTTGCGAAATGGCAGTGCCGTTTACGGCAATCTTTCTTGCCTTGAGATAAAAACGAATTGCCGCGTGGATAAGACGAATCTTGGCTGCGACAATGAGCCCGCGCCCCTCCGGCGTGAACGCATCCGGTGCCATTGTATCGATAACGAACTGCGAGGTTTCCATAAGGCGGCGCGCGAGGCGGGCATAATCGCCGTCTTTGCCGTCGAGCCTGCCGGTCTGATAGAGAACCTCGGCGCCGTCCCCACAGGCATAACACTGGGGCAGTGCCTTAAAACCCAGCACCATGAGTATCTGCGGACCATACTGCGAAAACAGTGCCTGCCCTGCCCTGCCCTGATCTTTTCTGCATCTGCCCAAGCCGGCAGCTTCGCGCTATTTTGCAGGTAGCTGCGGATTTCGGCAGGTAGGGCCACGGGTACGGGGTCGTTATTGTCGCGCAACTGCCGCATCAGCATCACAATCTCCGGTAGATCGCGCCCGGTGAGTGTGTGTTCGATGAGACGATCGGCCTCATCATCGCCCGAAGATTTCCATTCGATCAATTGTTGCCTAGTTGGTGCATTATGCATACCCCCCCCTGTCATGTCCCGCCTAATGGCGGGGGTGGCGTTGTCAACCGGGTTGCGCGACAACCTTTGAAATTCCCTTTGCGCAATGAATCCCCGTTAAATGCTGAGCTGTGACCCTTGAATCGCGCCCGAACGCGAACCCCCTCACGATCCATATTCTCTCGAATGCGCGCACTCTCTACTCAACGCGCAGGTTCTTTGAAGAGGGCTACAAAAGGGGACACAAGATGCGGGTGTATCCGCCGGTGCAGATGTCGGCCTATCTCGAACGCAACGCCCTCGAGCTCTATTATGGCGATCAAAAGATTGAGACGCCGCACTGCATCATACCCCGGCTTGGCCAAAAAAAGCCTGAACATACTCTCGCGATTATACGGCATTATGAAATGATGCACGTGAAATCACTCAATGCCAGTTACCCGATGATGCGCTGCCGTGACAAATTCGTCACCATGCAGGTTTTGGCGCAGAACCGGGTGCCGGTGCCGCGCAGCGTGCTGATCGATGACCCATTGCACATCGATACAGCCTTCCAGAAAATTGGTGATCCGCCTTATATTCTAAAAATACCCACGGGTTCGCAGGGCACCGGAGTGATGATCGCCGATTCAAAGACGGCTGCGCGCAGCTTCATTGAAGCGTTGCTCGATCAGGGGCTGCAGATTATTGTACAAGAATTTATCGCCGAAGCGCAGGGGTCAGATATTCGCGCGATTATTCTGGGCGGTGACCTCATCGCCGCGATGCGTCGCCACGCCGCCGCAGATGA
>JAEUSA010000076.1 GCA_016788945.1 Leptospiraceae bacterium | reverse complement strand
CGCTCGACGCCAACGATAGCGAGCTGAGAAATGCCGGCCTCTACCGCTGGCTTAAGCAATACGGTAAACTGAGCACGCAGACCGGTCGTTCAGACATCAGCGAGGGCGAATTTGTCCAGGCGGGTTGGAATGCATGGAGTGGTGTGCGCAACAACGTGGCCCAGGGCAAAGCTGTCTTTGACCGCGACTGCGCCGCGTGCCACCGCGACAACCTCGGTTCAAATACCAATGAGCGCATGTTCAAGCTGTCAGAGGTAGGGCGCTTCTTTGCACCGACGATCTACCACAAGCAGCAGCAGGCGATACGCGCGACCTTCTTGCGTGATCTGTACTGGGTGCAGCACCGCGGCTTACTCAGCGACGGGCATGTGCGCAATCTCGAAGATCTCGTTAATCCGCAGCGCTGCGCTGAGGGGTCCCCCCTTTATAACCAGTACTACACGTTACACACGGCCGTGGTACCGCCGCTCGGTGGGGTTGACCATCCGCAGCCTTATCCGGCGCACAACCGCAAAGGCGATGTGTTTCGTGTGCAGAAGTTTGCTTCGTCTTCGTCAAACGATGACGGCGCCAAACGCAACCGCTTCACCGAACGGCATAAGTACTTCGTGACCTTGCCCGGTGACAGTAACTGGTATTATTGGGATTACCAGAAAATGCGCCGCGAATACGGCCCCGCAGAACTCGGCACCGCTGCCCCGATTGGCATGCCGGCGGCACCGCATCCCTGGTGCGCGGCAAATTCGGGTGACATGGAAGCTCTCGTGGAATATCTGCTGACGCTGTAGCAGAAACGCCCCGCCCCATAGGCGGGGCTTTTTTTGGCCATTCGGTGACAGAAAATTCTTTGCCGGTTGTTATATTGGCAAATGAAAACCATAACAGCCATTGCGGTGCTGCTCCTCACGGGAGCGGGCATTACCGCACAAAACAAAACCAGAACGCCCGGCGCAAAGCCGCCTGAAGAAGCCAAACCGGTACAGCCCAAATCGGCTGCAGCGGAGACACTTTCTGAACGCATCGAGATATATGCCTCCTTTTCGCAGGGGAAAAAACTCGTCGGGTTCAGCGACCCCCGCTATGTCGCAGATGACAAAACCGATTACCTGAAATCAGAGGCGATGAGCGCCAACCTCGATTTCACGGTCAAAGTACCTTATGCGATCAGGGCAGGGGCCAATGATTCAGCTCTGCAGGAGCTCTTTCACGGCACTGAGTATCTGCGCATCGGTGGGCAATTTACCGGTTGGACGGTCTTAAACGGCCAAAGCGTTTCGATACCCAAAACGGCAGCACCGATCAATGGCGAAGCCGTCAACGCAAACCTGAATGCCGCGACGAGACCAGGGCTTGGCCTACACTTCGGTCTCGGGAAACGGGATTTTGAGGTCGATCTCGGTATCGCCGTTTCGCTCGCGTTTGAAAACGAAGGCTACCGCACGCGCCGTATCATTGACGCAAATGGTAATCCTGTTCTCGACGCGACAGGCAATGTGGCGACTGAGCAAGTTCCCGGTCGCGGTCTGTTCGTCGCCAATGCATTTGCGTTGCCGACGTTTCGCCTCATGTGGGGTGCACCCGGCAATCTGCAGTTTTTCGTCACCGCAGGCCGTGAATTGTTTGAATTTCAGCGCGACTATCTGCAGAGTTATTTTCGCCTACCCATTGCGTCATTCTTTCGCTTAGATCTCGGCGTGGGCTTTTTCCCCAACGCAACACTTTTTGTGCAACCGAACATCATACTCGGTTCGCTGACGTTGGGCGTGCGTGGCGGCATGACGCTCAACTACTACGAGTCTGAGCTGAGGCGTGTGTCGATACCCGATGCGCTTTACTTCGGTGCATCACTCTCGGCGCGCTTTTAACATGCTTGTTGGGTGCAGAGCCGTGCCAAGGTTACTCGTCTCAGTCATTCTTGCAGTAGGGTCTGCGCTCGCAGCAAGCGAACGCGCGGTCGAAATTTCGGCCGCCAGTTCGCTTGCCAGCGCGGTCGAAACTTTTCCTGATCCATTCTATGTCGGCGAAAATGACTATTTGTCTGCGCCGGCCGGACAAATGCGTCTGATGGGCAGATTAGAGAATGTGATGCCGAGTTTTTTTCAGATTGCATACCAAGGCCTATGGATCAAGGGTACCTCAGAAAAGCGCGGCCGTGACACCTACGCTGTCACTGCCCGCTACACAACGTTTCTGCAATTGGCAACGGCAATCGATTCCGGCGTCTTGCGCTGGCATTTCGGTTTTGCCGCGCTTCTGACTTTTTCCGATCGTTCGTCTTTTGAGCAATCGACGGGTAAATTTGTTCCTGAAGCCGCGGTCAACACACGACTGTCGCAGGCGTATCCCTCAGTAGGATTAACTTTGTTCCCCAAAGCTGCGGTCCGCTTTTCGGCCATGTTCCTGAATGGTGATGCAAATCTTCTGTATGGCTGGCTGCGGCTTCAGTTCGAGTTCGACGCCGGTGACCATACCTTTATGCCTGCGTTTGAACTCCTTAATCACCACAGCTTCGGTAAGGGCATACCGAATTTTGCCGAACCGCCCGGCGCTTTTAGCTTAGGGTACAGCGTTGCGTTCGGTCAGCTGCGTTTACAGACGCGCGCCGGATTCGTGCTCAATTCGTCGCAGGGCTTCAACAATGCACGGGTGAGTTTTCCTGATCGCATTATTCTCGAGTTTGGCGCAAGTTACCGGTTTGCCCTCTGAATATACAATTGACGCGTGCGGGCACTTTACGCGGTGTTAGCCGATGCTGCGCTTATTTTACCGCATTTCATCTTTTTGTTGTGCGCTAATCTTGGCTACCTGTTCGTGGAGAGTCCAATTTTTGATCATTAACGCGGCCGCAACGCCGCGCGAGGTTACCATTGAACTCGACGTCAAGAGCCGGGGCTTCTTGATTTTTGATCCCCGCAAGTTCACCCTGTATCCCTACGATGAAGAAATCGATTATACCCATGAACAATCTGCCGCAAAACCGCTGCAATCATCGCTCAAAATAGTTATTCCGCCAAAAAGTGCCCTCGTTATCGGGCGTCTCAACAACCAGCACTACGAAAACAGCCGGCAGCGATTTATCAACGATCGCGTGTTTAATCTTGTGCGCGTGCAAGCGGGCAAACACGAGGTCACACGCGACAGTTTCGATCAACACTTCCGCAAAACAGCCGCCGGTTTGGCCTACCAGATTCCTAACGACTGATTGCCATGCACCGAAGGCTGGCATGTAACTTGCTGTATTTGGCTTTGTATTTGCAGTAACATCACGCTCTACCAGAGCGGCCGAATGCAAAATATAGATTCGGGCACCACCGCGTGGATGCTCATTTCGACTGCGTTGGTTCTTCTGATGGTGCCGGGGCTCGCCATGTTCTACGGCGGCCTTGTGCGCACCAAAAATGTCATCGGCACGATGATGCACAGCTTCGTCGCGATGGCCGTCATCGGTGTACTCTGGGTGGCCGTCGGCTATTCGCTGACTTTCGGGCAAAATGTGTTTGGTGGCTTCATCGGCTGGAACTGGAACTATTTCTTTCTTAAGGGCATCGACGATTCGGTCTCAAACCACGTGCCCGAATATGTGCTCGCCATGTTTCAGGGTAAATTTGCCATCATCACACCGGCGCTGATCAGCGGCGCGATGGCCGAACGCATTTCATTTCGCGGATATATTCTCTTTATTATACTTTGGTTTTTGGGCATCTATTGTCCCTTGGCGCACATGATCTGGGCACCCGATGGCTGGCTGTTCAAAACTGGCGCGGCGGGTGTCATCGACCTCGCCGGCGGCCTCGTGATTCACGTCTCGGCAGGTACCAGTGCTCTCGTCATGGCGCTCTTTCTTGGCCGCCGTGTCGGCTTTCCACACAACACACAAAACCCCAACAATTTGGTGATGACCCTCATGGGCGCCGGGTTGCTGTGGGTCGGCTGGTTTGGCTTTAATGCCGGTTCAACCGTGCAGAGCGGCCTCGACACTGCGCGCGCGCTGACGATGACGCAAATTTCTGCAGCATCGGGTGCGACCATGTGGATGATCATCGAAGCGATCAAATTCCGCAAAGTGACTTCGCTCGGTTTTGTTTCAGGCATTCTTGCCGGCCTCGTTGTCATCACCCCCGCTGCGGGTGTGGTGCAACCCTCGGGTGCGCTGATCTTAGGCGCGGCATCAACCATCGTCTGCTTCTACGCACTTGAACTCAAAAACAAGCTCAAGTACGATGACAGCCTCGACTGTTTCGGCATTCACGGTGTCGGCAGTGGTCTCGGTGTATTGTTGCTCAGCTTCTTTGCGCGCAAATCGTGGATGGACGCCGCGAGCAAGACGGCCGGCGTCGCGTGGACGTCTACCGATCAGCTCTGGGTGCAGCTCAAGGGCATGGGCGTCACGATTCTGCTTTCGGTCGTCGGCACCTATCTCATATGCCTGATCATCTCCAAGACCGTGGGGTTGCGCATCAGTAAGGCAGAAGAACTTGCCGGGCTCGACCACACACAGCACCGCGAAAGCGGCTATGGCTTGATGAATCTCAACTGAGGTACTGCTTATGAAAATGGTAATTGCAGTTATTCAACCCGATAAACTCGACGAAGTGCGCGAGGCGCTGATCGCGGCAGACATTACGCGCATCTCAGTAAACCGCATCACCGGTCACGGTCAGCAGGCTGACACTGAACTCTTTCGCGGCCAAGAGGTGACGCCCAACCTGCTCTCGAAAGTCGAAATCAAAATTGCCTGCAACGATGAATTTGTCGACGTCATTGTGCAGACTATTATGAAAGCCGCGCGCCACGGCGCGGGCGAAGTCGGTGACGGCAAAATTTTCGTCATGCCGCTCGAGAAAGTTTACCGCATCCGCACGGGCGAATCAGGCAAAAAGGCGATATGATTTTTTGGACGGGTAGACTTAAGTCTACCCGTACTGCCGGCGTTGACCGACCTGAGCCCGTTTAGGCTCAGTAGACGGGGCACGGCGATTGTCCCATAAGCGCAGAATCTCTGCCTCGGGTACATACTTGCGGGCTGTTAAGTCTACTCCTAAGATGCGCGTTTGGGTTTCACGGCCTTTTTCTTGGCGACGGTTTTCTTCTTGGCAACTGCCTTGGCTTTTTTCTTCGCCGCCTTCTTCTTCGGCTGCTTAGGTTTGCTGACCGCCTTTTTCAAGAGCTTCGCAATTTCGCTGCGCAACTTTTCCATGCCTTCGCCCGTCTCGGCC
>JAEUSA010000068.1 GCA_016788945.1 Leptospiraceae bacterium | reverse complement strand
AATTACCGGCCGGGGGATTTCTTCGAGCGAGACAAGTTTGCGCTGGTGGCGGAAAAGTTCCGAAATCAGCCGGCCTTTTTGGTCGTAAAGTCGGGTGGGTATCGTCGGGCGAAACGACGCCAGGCGGTCAAGATCGCCTGTTTTCGAGTGAATACGGAAATGCAGAAAACCCAGAAACATGCCGCCGAACAAGGCTGACAAAAAGAAGCCATAAAGAGCGATTTTTTCAACTTTTGCCCACCACGGCAAACCGGAAAGCGCCGGATTAAAATCAGGTGCGGAATTCTGCATTGCGGGTGAGCATTTTAGCCGTCAGTCATGCCGAAAAGCGGGAATTAGCAAGACGCGCCAAGCGCGTCCTGCAAAAAGAACCATGAAACAATCGTTATTTGCGGGTCTTCTGGTAATAACGGCATGCGCTTCTCTGCCCGATAAGCCTATTTTGTCGACTATTGAGCTGCATGGCCACCGCGGCGCCCGTGGTCTCGCACCCGAGAATACATGGCCGGCATTTGAGGCGGCGTTGCGCCACCGCATGAACGTGCTCGAGCTCGATACGGTCATTACGGCCGACGGCGATCTGATTATTCACCATGATACAGATACTAACCCGGCGCTGTGCCGCACCGATGATGCGCAGCCGATTGCGCAGGTGGCGATCAGCACGCTGACAGTGGCCGAACTGAAAAAGTTCGACTGCGGTTCACTGCGCCACGAAAAATTTCCGCAGCAGCAGAGCGTACCGGGTACAAGGCTCATGACGCTCGACGAATTTTTTGCCAATGTGCGTGCAATCGAAGCCAGAGACGCCGCGGTCAAACAGGTGCAGTTCAACATCGAAGCCAAGTTCCCCAAGGGGGGGCAACCAAGCGATGCAGACTTGAAGCGTTTTGCCGACCTATTAGTTGGCAAAATCCGCCGCGCCGGTATGGCGAAACGCAGTACGGTTCAATCTTTTGTGCCCGAAATTCTACCCTATGCGCGCGCGCTCGACAAAGACATTCGCACCTCAGCACTGTTCGAACCCACCAAGTGGCAAGGCTTAAGGATGTATCTCGGTTTGGGTAGTGGCATTCGCGCTGACATTCTCTCACGCGCCGAAGCCGTGAAGGCTGACATTATTTCGCCCTACAAGCTCTATGTCACAGCGGATTTTGTCCGCGAGGCACATACGAAAAAGATGGCGGTTATTCCGTGGACGGTGAATGATTCGGCAGAGATGGCCGATTTACTCAAGCTCGGGACTGATGGAATTATTTCTGATTATCCCGACCGGTTGGCTAAGGTGTCTTCAGAAATTTCTTCAAAATAAATCTGCCAACTATGCCGCGTGCAAAAAATTTGCACGGCGGCATTTGGCAAACCGTATTTGATCTATTCGAAAAAATCCATCGTTGGCAATGGCTGCGAATTATAGCCGCCTCTATTCGTATAATTCTGCGCTGGAATAGGCTGAGCTGGTTGGTATCCGACCGCCCGTAACCAATACTTGGCCATTTGCGAGTAAGGTTGCGGTGTGCTCTCGACGGGCGTTCAACATGAAACCGGCTGGGCTGAAAGTACTGGTTAGCGGATCAAAAATCTCCGCGCTAGCGAGACCTCCGACCCAGTCTGAGCCACCAATGATCAAGGCCTTGCCATTTGCGAGGGGAGCGGCCGCATGATTCTGGCGCCCCGTTGCCATAGATCCACCTGCACTAAATGTGTTTGTTATTGGATCGTAGACATCGGTACTGGAAAGGAGGGTGCTACCACTCCATCCTCCGGCAACGAGAACTTTGCCATTGCCGAGGATTGTGGCCGTGTGAACGCAGCGCGGCGAAGCCATAGAGCCTGCTGAACTGAATGTATCCGCAACCGGATCATAGAGTTCTGCGCTGGAGAGATTGCAGGCAGTCGTTTGACCGCCCGTAACGAGAACCTTGCCATTGGTAAGCAGGTTTGCCGTATGCGCGTACCGACCTGTTGCCAAGGAACCGCCGAAAGTAAAGGTATTTGTTAGTGGGTCATAAATCTCTGATTCAGACACGTATCCCATGTGTACTCCACCTACAACGAGTACTTTACCATTTGCAAGCAGAGTTGCGGTGTGTTCACGCCGGCCTACTGTCAAGGGCGCTGTTGTAGTGAAGGTATTTGTTACAGGGTCATAGAGTTCGGCGCTATATTCACCACCTGAGCCACCTGCAATGAGCACTTTGCCATTACCAAGCAGGGTCGCAGTATGATAAAATCTTACGACGCCTACCGGGCCGGCCGCACTAAAAGTGTCTGCCAAAGGGTCATAAATCTCCGCCGTCCAACCACCGGTAACAAGAACTTTGCCATTCGCCAAAAGTGTTGCAGCATGCCCTAAGCGGCCGGATGCCATGTTTGCTGCGGACTGCCACGTTGTTGTCGCCTGCATTGCGGGTGCATACAGTGCCTTATTGCCACCCAAATCACGCACCAATACGGCCCAGTGGTAATTCGTTGTTCCTGAAAGCCCGGTCGCAATGGTCGTCGTCAGATTGGCCGTCCAATCTTGGATCAAGTCAGCTCCGGACTTCGCATCCGCGAGCGCCACCGTATTGATATTGGCTGCAGAAGAATTATCTTTCACTAATTTATACTGCAAGTTTCCCGGTTGTGTAGAGTCATCTGTCCCAGTTCCCCAGCTCACAGTTAAATGCCGATTGCCTACGTTGCTGAAAGTGATGCCGGCCCCCGCAACAGGAGGCGTAACATCGGGTATGGTGAGGAATCCCGTAGCGGAAGTGTATGTCGCCGCCATGGGGTAGTTGAACGTATCTCTTGCGGTAGCAAGTACGCGTACGCGGTATGTAGTGTTTCCGGCGAGCGGTGCTGCCGGAGTAACAAT
>JAEUSA010000218.1 GCA_016788945.1 Leptospiraceae bacterium | reverse complement strand
GACTCGGATGCCATCGAAGCGCTGATTGTGAAACACCGCCTGCAAGAACGTTTCCATGCGCTGGCGAAAGCCGGCATGCCTTCTGACGAGATGGCGCGCAATCTGTGGATGGCGCTATTCGCTGCGAGCGAATACGTTCCGGGGTTATTTTTCGCGCGGCTCGATGAGGCCGAACACAATATGGATATCTTTCGCGCGGGTGGTGTCCATCTGTTTGAAATTGGTTCCGATGCTCAGTGCAGTGAGATACACCTTGGCAGTGAACAATTTGGTTCAGAATATACGATGGTATCAGAGCATCGCATGCAGGCGGGCGGTCAGTTTGTGATGGTATCTCAAGATGCTTTCAGCGCGATGGAGTTGTCTCATGCAGATTTTGCCGAATTGCTCGGCAAACTTGGCGCGACAAAAAAAGGCAAGTTCTTGCTTGCGGCGATTCTGGAAAAAATCCACCAGAAACTGCCTGCGGGTGAAACCGTACCCGGCCTGATCGCGGTCTTATCAGAAAAGAAGTAATTTACGCGGTTTACCAGCCCGATTAAGGGTTATTTCCGCTCGAAGATACGCACGGGCTTACCGTTGGGCCCCACGGCGACGTACGTCACTTCGCAGGCAATAATCTCGCGCGACGTCTGCTTTTCGGGATCATAAGCGATTGCTTTGCCTTCGGCGGTCGCGCTGCTGCGACCGATATGTTTTAATCGCGCATAAATCTGAATAATATCCCCGAGGTAGCCGGGCGCCTTGAAGTAGACATTGTTCATACTGACGGTAACCATCGACTTGTAGCGCAGCTTATTGCTGCAATAGAGATAGACGTCGGTATCGAGCCAGGCGAGTAGCTGACCGCCGAAGATGTGGTGATTCGGATTCAGATGCTCCGACATCACCATGTGCTGGGTCACCAGCTGGTAATCTTCTTGCGGTTGTTCCTCGGCCAAGAGCTTACTGAACCTTAATTTCTGTGTTGGGCGGTGCTGTTGTCGGTACCGCAGGTTTGGTAGGCTCGCTAAAAGGTTTTTCATCGACGACACCCGGTTTTGCCGCTGGTTTTACCGCCGCCGGCTTTTCTTCAGGTTTAGTCTCGGGCTTTGGCGTGGGTTTAGCGGCTTCGGGTTTCGCAGTTGGCTCTACCTCTTCGGGGGGTAATGGCTTTTTCTTCGCCGGTTTTGCCGCGGCCTTTTTTGCCGGTTTCTTTTTCGGTGCAGGTTTTTCGGCCTCTTCAGCCGCTTCGTCGGGGTCACCGGCGCGTTTGGTGGCATCGAAGTATATTTCTGCGCGGCGGTTTTTGCGACGACCTTCAGCGCTATCGTCCTTAGCCGCGGGTTGCGTTTCGCCGTAACCCTTCGTGATAATCATCTCAGCCGGAATGCCATACTGAATCAGGCGCCGTTTGACGAATGCCGCGCGTGCGCGCGAAAGCTTCATATTGTGCGCCGTCGTGCCCCGGCTGTCGGCGTGGCCGTAAACATACACATACTTATGCGGCTGTTTATTCCACAGTTCAACGACCTTTTTCAGACCCGACGCCTTTTCGTTATTGAGCCTGTTGGCGACGTTAGTCGAAAAATACGCAATGGCAATGCAGCCCTTGCTCTTATCGCAATCCACAATTTCGACTTCAGGTTTGCCGCTCTCGGCATCTTTCATCACGATCTTCCAGTCGATCGTACCTTTGAGTTCACCTGCCGAACCGCGCATCAGTTCTACCACAGGTTTGCTCTCGGCTACGTCGGCGTAGCCTTTTTTCGTCGCTTTCACGCTGAGCTGCATGCGCTCGAACGCCGCGAGTGCATCATCGGGCTTCTTGTATTTAGATAATGCAGGAATACGCACTTGGCCGAGATTGCGTTTGAACGGCAGTATGGTGTCGTCGGGAATATCGGGCGTTAACCGATACGTGGCATTGGGTTTTAGCTGCTTGCCCTTTTCGTTTACAAATTCAATATTGACGACGATTTCTTTCGGCATCGTCACGACGCGTTCCATTTCAAAATCTTTCTGGATCGTAATTGGCGTATGGATGTCGCGCAAGTCGGCGATGTATTCGATTGTCTGGTATCCTGGTGCCGACACCGTCATCTTGTATTGTTTTTTATTGATCAGATCGGCGCTGTAGAGACCCTCTGGCTGGTGCGTGGCAAAATTGCGTTCACCTTCAACATCGCTGATACGAATATTTGCTTCGATGCCTTTTTCGCTGAATTTCTCTTTCACGCGGCCCTTGAGTGTGATGACCACTTCGGGTTTGGCAAACGGGGGTACTTTGGCGCGGTAAATATCAAAACTGCCCTGTCCGTTCTGGCGGTTCGACGCAAAGTACATATAGTTGCCGCTGCGGATTACAGTCGGATATTCGTCGTCATTTTCCGAGTTGTAAGGTTTGCCGAGGTTAGCTGGCTTTTTCCAGATCGATTCGGTATCACCGCCGCTCATCGCGCCGCTGGGCATGTTTTGCAGTTTCTGCGTCACATAAATATCGTAGCCACCGACGCCGCCGCTGCGGTCAGAAGAAAAGTACAGTGTGATATTGTCTGAGTGAATCGCCGGCGTCACCTCTGAAGCCGGTGTGTTAATCGTACGGCCTGCGTTGTAAGGTTTGCCCCAGCGCTTCGCCGCATAATCATATTCTGAAATCCAGATATCGTCGCGTCCGAAGCCGCCCGGCCTGTCAGAACTGAAATAAAGATAGTGCCCATCTTGCGAGATCGACGGCATGCGGTCATGGAAATCGGTGTTGATTTCCACGACGGGTTCGGGTACCGACCATTTTCCGTCTTTGTAGATGGTGTAGTACAGATTGGTCAGCTCAGGCCCCGGTCGATCATCGAGCCCGAAAGAAGTGAAATACATTTCGTAATCGCCTGTCGGTAGCTTACGCAAAGTCGGATGCCCGTCGAAATAAGCGGAATTCACGGGTAGACCAACATTGACCGGTGGCTTGAATTTCGGTGCGCCTTCTGTTACTTCGTTCTCCGCATACCAGAGGTCGAAATTGCCGTCTTCGTTATTAGCTCCATCGGGTCTGTTTGATTGAAAATACAGATAGTGTTCATCGGCAGTAATGAAGGGTGTGTATTCACTGTAAGGTGAGTTGATGCCACCGAGGTTCATCAGCTGTGCTTCTTTGTCCGGTGTGACAACAATGCCGGTTTGTGCACCGAGACCGGCAAGATACAGCGTGAGACCAGTGAGCAGGGCAGCGCCGGTCAGAGTAGGCTTCATGGGTAAATCTGCCGGGCAGACATACAGGGTGAATTATTTTCGCAGTTAGAGTTTCGATGTATCGAGGTCGGCCCGGAATGTGATTTTGACATTCTCCGTGTCACCCGCGAAGCTTCCGACTTTTAGGCCGAGCGACAGGCAAAGCGACCCTTCATCGGTGAAATCGAATGCCAACTGCCCGCGCGAGAGTGAGGCCTCGCGTGCAGCGATAAATGAGTCGTAGAATAAGAGCTGCGGGGTCTGCACTCGCTTCAATTCATCACGGTTTTCATAGGTTACGACACTTTTTCCGTCGAGCCTGACGATAGAATCCACAACGGGAAGCACCGGGACAAAAGCAGGCGTGTCTTCAGACAGGTAACCCAAATGCGCAGACACGCGGGCAAGAAAATCAGCCGCTAAATACGGGCGGTTCGCATCATGCACGATCAGGCGTGTGATATCTTTGAATTTTTCAGCCGCTGACAATCCGGATAAAAAACTGGCAAACCGCGTGGCGCCGGCAGGTGCATATTTCATCTGGCGATCAGGAAAATCTCTGAGCAGGCGGTCGATAACAGGGTTTACTACGGCAGAACCTGCCGAGTTTTTTGGGGCAACAAAAACAGCAGCGTCGATCGGCAGCGCTTTCAGTAGTTTACGCGCAGTGATTTCGAACAGCGGCAGCCGCCCGTTTTCGAAAGGAATATCGAGAAACTGTTTGGGAGTGTCTCCCCCGAAACGTTCGCCCGAACCACCGAGTAAAAGCAGTAGAACATTCATGGGAGCCTTTGGCTCCCATGAATGTTCTGCAAATCACTTTTGTGCCAGTTTGGTGAACACCATCTTGCCGGCATTCGTCTGAATGACGGAAGTCACATTGATTTTCACTTTTTTACCGATCAGTTTGCCGCCGCCTTCTATCACGACCATAGTGCCGTCTTCGAGGTAAGCGATCCCCTGATTTTCATCTTTGCCTTCTTTGACCACCTGTAACTCCAGCTCTTCGCCAGGTAACACGACGGGCTTGAGTGCATTTGCGAGGTTGTTCATATTGAGCACGCGAATGCCCTGCAGTTCTGCAACCTTGTTGAGGTTGAAGTCATTTGTCACGAGGTATCCGCCGGTTTCTTTCGCAAGGCGGATCAACTTTTGGTCGACTTCACGCGTCTCTGTGTAATCTTTATACGAGATTTTTACTTCAAGATCACTGCGCTTTTGCAGTTGGTTCAGCATGTCGAGCCCGCGGCGGCCACGGTTGCGTTTAATCGCATCGGGAGAATCAGAGATCAGCTGAATTTCACGCAAAACAAAGTTTGGCACCAGAAAAGGCGGCTCAAGAAAACCGGTTGCGGCGATGTCGATAATTCGTCCGTCGATAATAATCGACGTATCGAGAATTTTAGTGCGCGATTCTGTAACCGTCGGCTTTGCCTCTTCACCTTGTTTTTCATTGCGCGAAGCGGTCACGGAGACTGGCATCGCGGGTGCCGCCGCCTGTTTTTGTCCTTGGGGCCACAGAACGCCGAAGCCGACGGCGCTCAACACGGTGAGTGCAGCCGCTACTGCGTAGAGGCCGGCCGTCGGGACGTCTTTGAGATATGGGTAAAACGACCCGGCAGCAACCATGCCGGCGAGTGCGCCTAACAGGTAAGGTAAAGAATTCTTCGCGCTGCCTTGGTGAGCACCCGCTATTGTCTGGGAGTTTTTCATGTTCCCTCCTTTTGTAAATATGCAAGGTCTGATTCAGGCGTGGCATTGCCTCAATCAGGTCTTGCCAAATATCGGGAAGCTACTTCGACAAAATATCTGAAATCATGTTGCTGGCGTCTTCGGCGGTAATGCCTTTTGCCAGCGCTACTTCGTTGATCATCAGGGAATAAGCTGATTCGTACAGTTTGCGTTCCATCACGGAAAGCTCTTTGTCACGTGCACGCTTATAGAGGTTACGGCAAACCTCGGCGACTGCGGTGATTGATCCTGACTTTACTTTGGTCAGGTTGTTCTGGTACCGGATTTTCCAGTCTTCTTCCTGCTCGACATATTCTTCCTGCAGGAGTTTAGCTATTTTAGGGATCTGTTTCTTATCCATGATATGCCTGAGACCGATTGCCTCGGCATTATCGACGGGAACCATGACCCGCATTCTCGTATTTATGAGCTCAACAACGTAGTATTTTTTCTTCTTGTTCAGAATCGTCTTAGTGGCGATTTCAATTATCTTTCCGACGCCATGCATCGGATAAACGACGTTTTCCTCGATATTAAACATTGTAAATTCGCCCGCCACATCTCGTCGCGGACGTACGTGACAGTGTGCTTCGCTGACGTGTAGTCAATCAAAAACCGGACATAAAAAATAGCGGTTTTTTCGCCGCTTTCAGGGCCTTTTGCGGGAGTTCAGCCTTATACAGTGGCGCCTGACCGGTCAGATTCAAGTACAGAAAAAAGAATGCCTACCGCAAGCCAGAAGCTCATTTGCACAATCTCAGACGTGAAGTGGCACTGCGTGATGCCCATCAATGCCATCAGCAATAACGCCGTTGCTCCGGCGGCCGCCAATGGCCGATCGCTCATCCGCCTGATTTTGAAACGCTCGCGCAGATAGACAAACCCGCCAAAAAAGTAATAAAACAACTGGATGGCGAGCCCTACCGCCCCATATAACACCCAAGTATTGATAAAATCATTGTGCATGTGTGAGGCTTCGAGATTTTTTTGATCGTATTCGGCTACGCCTTGAGCGCCCGCTACTTGAAAGCGCGGGTAAGCAATATTGTATCCTCGCTCTCCCCAGCCGACGAGGATTTTTTCCTGAATCATGGCAAAACCCGTCTGCCAAAGGTCACGCCGTTCAGCCTGCGAGCCGAGATGTACACTCGCATCAGGAAAGCGGTATTGTTCGGCGACCGATTGTGGCAGACGCGGAATCACAATCGCTGCGGCCGCCACAACTAACACCAAAAAAATCCGCCGTTGGGCTTTACTGTGCAGTTGAACATAAACGAACACCGGCAGCACCGCGGCAAATGCGGCTATTGCCCCTTTAGATTTTGTCAGCCAGAGGCCGGTGAACGACAGAAATGTCAGCAGAAAAGTCATCAGTGCCCGCTTGCGGTTGCCTGCATAATAATAAGACCAGGTCAGGCCAAGACCGATGAGGCTTGCCAGCGCTGAGACGCCTGCATAGTTGAGGTGGTGCATGGTGCTTAAGCCGCGCCCGCGGGTCCAAAGATCAAAGATTTCTGCGCGCATTTTCCACAAACCATAAGCCGACGATATAGCTGTGCCCAACACAAAGGCAGTCGCGAGGGTCGCAAGCCGGTTACGGTCGCTGGCATACAGGTAGACAAAAACCGGAATCAGCATCAGCCAGACTTCACGTGCTTCGATCAGTTCGCGCAACGCCTGTGGCGAAATGGCGATATGAAAGATGCGCCATACGACCCAGGCGATCAGCCCCGCATACAATAACCGAAGATTTGCCGCGCCGGACAAATTAATGGTTTTGCGGCCGCGGTTCGAAAGTAGCGTCGCGAGGAAAATCAAAAAGGTTAGGCCAAGACCGGTCTGCGCAATCGAGATAGAAAATGCGAGACCCAATGCGCACAAGCACATGAAGACGAAGGCCAGTTTACCGGCGATGGTGTTTTCTGAAGGCAGCATTTTTACCCCTGAGTATATCTTTGCCAGAAGGCTTTGTGCATACTGAGGTAGACGCAGAGCCTTTTTCCCAGTCGCGCAAAGTTTCTGCCCAGTTTGTAACCCAAAAACTTCGCGGCAATATGAAAAGGTAACCTGAGCAACGACAGCAACGCGCGTTGCCGCCACAGTGCCTGTGCCTGCGTAAGCACAAAACGGATGCCCTCTTTGCTGCCGCTGCCCGCCCTAAATAGTAGATTCGCGTGCATCTGGTGAAAAACGCCGATATCGAAGTACCGGCGGAGTTCTTGCATTGCCGTATAGTTATGCGAGTGGAATACCTGTGCCGCCGGTTCGTAGATAACGGTGGCTCCCGCTTGAACGAGGCGGGCGGCGGCATGCATATCTTCACCGAGAATGAGATGTTCGGCAAAGCCGCCGGCAGCGACCAGAGCCTTGCGCTGCCACAAGCAGAAGCTGTTTGAGGCAAACCAGGTTTTCAGACCAAGCTTGGCCGATTGAGCCATATTCTGTAAAATCAGATTTTCCCCGTAGTTCGCCGCGCGTGCCGTTGCTGCAAGTGGTGTGGCGTCTGTATGCGGTAGTTGCCGGCCATAAACCGCCACCACACCGCTTACCTGTACAGGCGCAAACAGGTTCGCGACCGTGGCTTCGTCGGCGCAGACTGCATCTTGCGTCAGATAAAGCACCCAGGGAAATCGCGCAGCCTTTAGCGCGGCATTGCGCGTGCCACCGTGATCAAAGTCATCGCGCCGCACCGGGACTATTCTGAGCGGAATGCTTTCGGTAATTTCGGCGATTTTCTCTATGCTGCCGTCGGTCGATTCTGTGTCGTAGATGAGGATTTCAGAAGGTCGGTGGGTTTGCCGCATGATGGACTGAATCGAACGCAATAGTAAATCACCGCCGTTGCGCACGGGTAAAACGAGCGAATATTTTTCGCCACCCGGTTTTGTTGTGCGGCGGACCCGCGCCGGTTTCTTAGTAGGCGCCACGTTTTTTCAAAACAACGCCCAGAGTTTTGTAGAGAATGACCATGTCGATGTAAAGCGACCAGTTAAAGACATACCATGTATCCATGTTGACCCGCTGGTCATAACTGACATCGCTGCGTCCGCTGATTTGCCATAAGCCGGTCATGCCCGGTCGCACCAGTTTGTAATAATCAGCTTTATCACGGTATCGTTCAGCGAGTTCCTGCTCTGGTACTGGTCTCGGGCCAACAAGGCTCATCTCGCCCTTAAGAACGTTAATCAGCTGCGGTAGCTCATCGAGGGAAGATTTGCGCAGAAAGTTGCCAAGCCGGGTGACGCGCGGGTCATTTTTCAGCTTGAAGGTTTTTTTCCATTCAGCGCGTGCGTTTGCATCAGAACTGAGAACTTCTTTCAGTCGCTCTTCAGCGTCAGCGTACATGCTGCGAAACTTATAAACTCGTATCGGTTTTCCATGATGGCCGACGCGGAGCTGAGTAAAAAATGCCGGTCCGGGGGAATGCATCCGCACCAGCAAGGCTATGAAAGCCAGCAAGGGAATAATTATGGGCAGCGAAAGAACCACGAGCGAATAGTCGAAGGCCATTTTACTGAATCGGGCACT
>JAEUSA010000025.1 GCA_016788945.1 Leptospiraceae bacterium | reverse complement strand
CGCGCAGGCCGGTCGAACTCATAAAAAACACCGTACCTAAATCACACAATAACTTCAGCAGGTATATCGGCAAAACCAGAAAGGCGACAAAGACCAGCACCTTGAGCGCATGGTATTGCAGCAAAAACAGGTTCAGGTGCGTCTTTTTTTCGGCGAGAAAATATTTGATCTTGCCGCGGATATCTTTTGCCGGCATCGCCTGCGCCTCGGCAAAATAGCTGCGCTCTTTCTCGTAAAAATCAGGCGCCGGATGTTTCGATAACAGGCGTTCGAGGTCGCCTTTCAGCGGCCCCGATTTGGCAAATTCGATTTCGTCGCGGTCAAAGTGCAGCTGGAATGGCTTATTACCACCGGTTTCAATGACGTCGAAGATCGGTTTGAGCGCGGTAAGGCTCATGGCATTAAATACCGAGACAAACAGCGATAACAGCGCCCCCAACAGGAAGCGCCACTTATACCTCGCGGCGTACCCCAGAATGCGCAGGTACACTCGCTGCTTCTTGCCGTTGGCTGCTGGACTGGAAGGAATCTCGGACATCCCGGCTGAATGCATCGCCGCGACATGCGGAAAAGCCAAAAGGCGGATTAAGAAAAGCGCGCTCAGGGAACAATCCGCCTAAAAAATACTTGACCGTCCTCTGCACGCAATTGGCAAGCAAGTATGAAGTCGAACCACAGCGCGCTCAGCGCTGATCAGGCATACTTTCTCGAAGAACTCTACGAAAAATACCAGCAGCAACCGCAGTCGATGACCTCTGACTGGCGCGATTTTTTTCGTGACCTCGAAGGCAACCCCGCGGCGGCTGGCGCGATCAATGGGTCACCGAAGTCGCGCGGTGAACAAAATGCCAACGGCGGTGCGCAGAAAAACGCCGAACTCGTCGCGGGTTCGGGTATTGACGTTTCACTACTCAAAGAAATGGGTGTGCAGAACCTGCTCAACGCATACCGCAGCCGGGGACACCTCGCGGCACATCTTGACCCGTTGGGCATTTTGAAACCAAACCGCGCGGGAATCGAAGATCGCCTCAACAACCTGACGCGCGAAGACCTCGAAAACGAATTCGACACCGAAGTACCGGGCCTTGGCGTCGCAAAACTCGGTGATGTTGTCGAATGGTTCGAAAAGACTTATTGTGCCTCGATTGGCGCCGAGCACTACTACCTGCGCAATGCGCAGGAGCGCACCTGGCTGCAGTACAAAATGGAAGTCACGGCGAATAATGCGCCGATCGACGAAGCACAACAGCTGCGGATATTTGAAAAACTATATCAGGCAGACTACTTTGAAAAATTTCTCGGCAAAAAATTCGTCGGCAAAAAACGTTTCTCTCTCGAAGGCGGCGATGCGCTGATTCCGATGCTCGACGCCAGCGTTGAAATTGCCGGGCAGATGGGCATGAACGGAATCGTGATCGGCATGGCGCACCGTGGCCGGCTCAACGTGCTCGAAAACATCATGGAAAAACCGGCACAGTTTATTTTTGCCGAGTTCAAAGAAAAGGCCGACGTCAACACGTACGACAACGCCGACGTCAAATACCACCTCGGCTATTCTTCAGAACGTGTCACCGCCGCAGGCAAGCGAGTGCACATGACGCTGATGTTTAACCCGAGCCATCTTGAAGCAGTAAATCCGGTATGCATGGGCTCCGTGCGTGCGCGGCAGACGCTCAATGCGGATGCAGTGCGCGAAAAGTACATGGGCATCTTGATTCACGGCGACGCAGCGTTTATCGGGCAAGGCGTCGTGCCTGAAACTCTCAACCTCATGAACATACCCGGTTATACGACCGGGGGCACGCTGCACATTGTCATCAATAACCAGATCGGATTTACCACGACACCTGAAGAATCGCGTTCAACAGGTTATGCAACGGATCTCGCCAAAGGTTTTCAGGTTCCGATCTTTCACGTCAACGGCGATGATCCCGAAGCGTGCCACCGCGTGATTTCACTTGCGATGGAATACAAGCAGCGCTATAAAAAAGACGTCGTCATCGATTTGATCTGCTATCGCCGTCACGGGCATAATGAGACCGACGAGCCGGCGTTCACGCAACCGACAATGTATGACATCATCCGCAAACATCCGACACCCGTAGAAATTTATGAAAAGCGGTTGATAGAAACCGGTCACAGCGCCGCGGCGCTCGAGGTGATCAAGCAGCGCGTCAACGAATCACTCGAAAAGAGTTATGTCGAAACCGAAGAAAAAAACGTCACCATCAATGTCGACAGCATGAAAGGTTTGTGGTCTGGCTTCTCCAAGAACGGCGGTGACGAACCGGTCACGGCGCTCAGCCGTGATGAACTCGAATCGGTCGCAGCAGGGATTACCCGCTTTCCACAAGGTTTTAATCCGCATAAAAAAATCGCGGCCATTCTCGAAAACCGCGCCAAAATGGCTCAGGGCACGCAGCCACTCGATTGGGGCATGGGCGAGGCACTTGCCTTCGGTACATTGTTGAACCGCGGTATCGCCATTCGCCTGAGCGGGCAAGATGCTGAACGCGGCACATTCGCCCACCGCAATGCGGTGCTGCTCGATACCGCAACGGCGAATAAGTTCACGCCGCTCAATCATATCAGCGACAAGCAGGCGCAGATTGAAATTCTCAATTCTCCGCTTTCGGAATATTCTGTTCTCGGTTTTGAATACGGCTATTCGCTCTCGTCACCGGCAAGCCTGACGATCTGGGAAGCTCAGTTCGGCGACTTTGCCAACGGGGCGCAGATCATCATCGATCAGTTTCTCTCGAGCGGAGAAGTTAAGTGGAACCGTATGAGCGGTCTGGTGATGCTGTTACCGCACGGTTATGAAGGTCAGGGACCGGAACATTCGAGCGCCCGACTCGAGCGTTTTCTACAATTGTGCGCACGCGAAAATATGACGGTCTGCAACCTCACGACCCCCGCGCAGATATTCCACGTGCTGATGCGCCAAGCACTCAGAAAGCAGAAAAAACCCCTCGTGATTCTCAGTCCCAAGAGCCTGCTACGGCATCCCGAGGCAGTGAGCACGGTGGATCAGCTGCTCACCGGTGGATTTCAACCCGTTATCGCAGACGAAAGCGTTGAACCCGGTAAAGTCACGCGTGTGCTGATTTGCAGCGGCAAGGTGTATTACGATCTCATCAAAGAGCGCAATGCGCGTGGCATCAAACACATTGCCGTTGTGCGCCTCGAGCAGCTCTATCCGTTCAAATACGATCTTGTCGGTACGATACTCGAGCGCTACAGCGGACTCAAGGAGTTGCGCTGGGTGCAAGAAGAGCCGAAGAATATGGGCGCGTGGTTTTATGTCAAAGACCGCTTCGACGAACGCCTCGCGAAAGGGCGCTACCAGAATATGATTTTACCGGTAGCACGCAAGACATCGCCGAGTCCGGCCGCGGGCCTGCTCAAAGTGCATGAGCGCGAACAGAGCGAGTTACTCGAGAGAGCGCTGGGCTAATCGGCGCTGCGCAGTTCAAGCAGCAACCAGAGCGCGATTACGGTCGTATGGTCATTTTGGTACCAAGAACCGTCGGGTGATTGAGAGCCAATAATTTTTTCAATCCACTCGGGGTTAACGAAAGACGGTTCACCGGCGCGCTCGGGAGAACGGTTGGCAAGATGCAGCATCAGAATGGCTTCAATGCCGAGGTCAGAATCAGGAGCGGTCGCGCGCATGAGTTGCCGCAGCTGCCGGATTTGCGTATTGAGCTCGCGCTGGTAGATATTCCTGTCATAGCTGCATTGTTGCCCACGGATGATTACCAGTGCCAGTAATGCATGCGTCAGCGCATAGTTGCCGTCGTTTGCCATTTTTCGCAGCGACCGGAAAAAATACGGCGGTAGGCCGTAGACGTCGCAGTACAGTGCGGCAGCAGTAATGTGGTTGATCCCGCGCAATTGCCGCACCTGCTCCCTCGACACCATGAACCGGCTGTCCATATGACGGAAAAAAACCCGTTGCTCGGCAGAGAGGTTCTGCAATGCTCTCTTCTGCGCCGCGGTCGTCTCGATGCTGATTGAGAATTTTTTTTTCAGATTCTCTATTACCGGTATGGCCACCGGGGTCAGCTTTTCACCGCGTGCGTTGAGGTAACCGAGTGCGCCGTTGATAGCGCCATCATATTTGTTTCCCGTACATGCAGAGACGAGCAACAAAGCGCAGATGACAGCCTTAAATATGAACATTTTTTGCTTCATTGCAGAAAAAAATACCCCGCCGCCGCGCCGCTGCTCACAATGAGGAGGGGATTCCATCTAAAACGGTACGACAGAACGAATGCCACCAAAAGAAAAAAAATAGCAGGTACGTGCAGGGTGTTGTGCCTGAAGGTAGCGCTGCGTGTCAATTGCAGTAAGAAAACGCAGAGAATCGCGAGCGTCGCAACCGCCGCACCCTGATAAAAGCCGGCCATGAACGCTGAACCGTCAAACCGCCCCTGAAATTTTCGCGCCAGCGGCACTAAGATCAGACCGGGAGAGAGCATCCCTGCCAAAACCGTCAACATACCGATGACGCCAAATTGACGAAAAGCGAGTATAGAAATCGCATTCACCTGCGGCCCCGGCAGCACTTCACCGAGAGCAAATATCGCACTGAATTCGCTACGGCAAACCATCAAGGCACCTGTATTTTCCGATAAAATCTGCCCGGTCTGGCAATTCACGGCAACCGCCGAATCGAGCAATGCCCAAATAGAATAAGCACCACCAAAACTCAGCAGCGTGAGTTTCACCATCAGCAAATAAACTTTGAGTGCGGTCATTTTTCGCCTTGCCTGCGCTGTACATACATGACATAAAGTGCACCCATAAGCCCGCAGAGGCCCAGCACCGCGGCAAACGGAGGTCTGAGGTATAGCATGGCCGCAGCAAGAGAAGGTACAAAGAGCCACAGCCATACAATCGATAGAGTGCGCTTACCTAACCTGACGATGGCGCTTAACAGAAGTCCGGCTACTGAGACCACAAGCCCGCGTATTATTCCCGGGTTTTGTTCAAGCCAACCCGCCACGACGTGCTGGCCAATAGCAAAGGCGACGAGTGAAGCGATCGCAAAGCCGGGCAAGACAAAAGCAATCACCGCGGTCAAGCCGCCGCGAAAACCAGCCACGGCATTGCCCGCGGCGATAACGAGGTTTACATGAAACGGACCGGGAATAATCGCAGCCAATGCCATCAGGCGGCTCAGGTCTGCATGGCTGAGCCAGCTTCTGCGTTCGACGGTCTCGCGCAGTAAGATGTCGCTGGCACCCGCGTTAAAAGAATACAGCCCCACGCGGAGAAAGACGCGAAATACAGAGAATAAAGTCTTATGCTCAATAACCACGATTATTCAATTGCAACCATTGATCGACGGCCGTTTGCCCTGCCCGACATTCACTCGCCAGTCGCGCTGCGCCGAGAAGGTCACGGTATTGTGCAAAGCGACGGTCTTTATTCAGGTGGATATTCGTCGTATTGAGTGTATCAGATGAAACCCCGGCAAGCCGCGCGATTGCGGGCAATGACTGGTTAAAATTTTCCAAGCGGATAATAAGCCGCTTGTCACTTTGCAGAGTGAGCATCGCCTGCAGGGTCGCGAGAGTAAACTGCCGCCAGAACCGGGCAAGCTCGCGGCTGATGTGACCGGCGTACTTTTTTAACAAGCCATCATCGAGAAACCATTCGCGCCGGTGGCCGCTGATGAAAAGCCGGGAATAACGCTCGAGAAAGTCCAAATTCACGGTTGGATGGCCCTCTTGGATTTTTTTATGCGCATGAACCGCGTTATCGACCATCGATACAATCCAGCTTTCACAGTCACGTACGGCGAAGAAGTAGCCCGCCTCGGGAAATGCAGCAAAGACGGCTTCGGGAGCGAGGTAGAAAAAAGAAGCCGAATCAATGCGGTGCCCCGCACGCAGATCGCGCTCACGAAGAAATGACTTAAGATCATCGAGTGGTAGTTTTTTTTCCCGGAAGTCGAGAAGAGCCAAAATTGTCTCTGAAATCATGAACTCGTGTGTCGAGCGGTGGCGGTCGAGGATTCCTGCAAATGAGACGGTACCCGAACGCGGCAGGCTTAAATTGATCACATGGTTCGATTTTGCCCCGCGGCATGAAAGACCTAAACAAACCAATGCCCAAGCTATACAGACCGTATACAGGGCGCCACGCACGTAGCGAGCACGAATACGGCCGACCCGACAGCAATCGAAAAATCCACTGGTTTTCTTAATTGACTCAACGAGTCAGCGCGCGGGAAAGAAAGCTGCAATGCCGGTGTGGATAACGCGCATTTCTCTGGTATTCCTTTTATTGGCGCTTGCCGCGGGCATTTTACCGCGCGCGCTAGTGTTCAGCGCACTCCCCGGCGGCGCCGAAGATATTCTTGGCGACGTGCTCGTTGCACAATTCCATATTTTTCTGACAATCGTGGGATTTCTTTACCTTTATGCAATTCAGACAAAACCTCTGCTGTTTGTATTGATCATTCTTGCCGCCTATCTGCTGATAAAGACATTCTATTGCCTGCGGCACCGGAAAATAGCGATGCCAATCGAAGCGGCGCCGTTGCTCGCAGTGCTCATGATATTCTTCCAATTCTTCGCCGATTTGTCCCCGCAACTCATGATCTCAGCTCTCATCATTATCGCGATCATGATGATCCAGATCGCGCTGATCAGAAAATCCGCAGGTAATTACATCTTAGTTTTTGCCCTGTTAGCATCTGTCATAGTTTCCGCTATTTCATTGGTGTGGATGGATATCGCAGAGGTCTTCGCATTGTGCGTGTTTGCGGCGATCGCGCTTACCCTGCTGCGTTTGTTTGCCTCGGGCAGGTTAACAGTTGCCGCTTACCTGATTATCACTCTAACCGCCATGCCTACCGTGCAAGTTTTTTCGGCATGGTTACCATCGGTTATCCGGTATCCGGGAGCAACCCTCATAACCGCGCAACCAGCGCTGAGTTTTTGCGAATCACAGACGACCGGCATGCTGTTCGCTGTGCATCCACAATGCCCGCTCACGATGTTTGCCGATAAATGCCGTAACGCTTTCATCGGCGCGTATGACCTGACGGGTCTCGAAGCCCGCCGCGAAATAAGACCCTTTAACAGCGAATATTTTGGCAGGCCTGAGCAGTTGATATGCCACAAGGGGCAGATCTTCGTCGGTATGAACGGAGTACGTATCCGCAACGTCAATGTCGGGGCAAATACGATGCTGATCGATTACACACAAGATCATGTGCGCATCTGGAAAGATTTTGCCGGATCAGGCATCGGCAATTCACTGGTCTACGATGCAAAAAATGATGCTTTGTTTTTATCCGCAGAATTTGATCAACGCATATATAGGTGGGATTTCACGCGGCAACAAATGCAGAAAGACATCGGGGACCTGCTGCCAAATCCATGGTACAGAGCGTTGACAGGTTCAGTCGTCAGCGGATCAATCATTTCGCATCACGACGGCATTTCTGATAAGCACAACGCAGTTTATTTTGCCGAATGGATTAACGGCCGTCTTATTCACGAGGTTGACCGTACGACGATGAGACCGAAACGACGCCTGCGTTTTAATGGTGGAGCATCTGTGGGGGTGACGGTCGACGAAGAACTTGATCGGCTTTGGGTTTCTCATCTGTGGGGCGTCTCTGTTTTTGATCTGCAAACAGGTCAGTTATTGGCAAAACATCGCGCCGGTTTCATTAACCGTCCAGCGGTTATCGACAAAACCAATAACTTGGTTTTTTCGGGAGCGACCGCCTCGGGGCGCATACACGCCTTCGATCGTCAGACCC
>JAEUSA010000007.1 GCA_016788945.1 Leptospiraceae bacterium | reverse complement strand
AAAGCCGAATTGCACGCCGTTGGACTTAAGAGCCTGCATCACATCGGCAACCTGTAGATGCCTGCCACCCGGCCGCGGCCGCGTGATGCTCATCGTCGCCCGCATGTGATCGGCTGAAATATCGACCTGCAGTTGTGAATCGGCATCTGGTCTCGGTGTCCATTCGGCGATTTTGATCTGCTTACCGCTTTTAGATCGCACCTCATTTTCGAGACGACCTTTGTCGAATGCGTTCACACCGGCGAGCCTCAGCTTTTCGAGCGCCTGAGCGATGGTAACCGCCTGCCCTTCGCCTACGGGCGGCCGCACCTGCACATAGACACCGGTACGGTAGATGCGCACAAGAATTTTGCCGTCGGCGTTAATGGCAATCGGACCATCTTCGGCCATGGCTGCCTGCGCCATCGCGCCCGTCAGCGAAACATTCATGTCTTCCAGGTCGCTGAAGCGTGTGTCTTCTTTCGCTGCGAAAACATGCACCCGGTAAGGCAGCCGGCGCAGACCAAAAAGTTGCGAGCCACCCTTGTTGAGAATTTTGTAATCAAGCTGCATCGGGTCTTTCTGCATCGCATCGGCGGCAAGGCGGAGCGCCTGTTTTACCGAATCGGCGACGACGATAACATCCTTCGGCGGTCGTGTGCGCGCCTCTTGCAGCAATTCTTCTTCATTTTCGAGTGCGAGAATAATTTTTCTGAGCTGATCTGACGCCGTTGCCATTATATTCCCTGCCACCTATTCATTTTTCTGCTTTTCGATCAACTGGACCATACCCTTATATTCCTGCACCTTGTCTGAATCGGGGTAATATTTCAACAACTTATTGAATTGTTCCAGCGCTTTGTCACGGTTCTTGAGTTTGCGGTAGTAGAGGTAACCAAGCTTTTCGAGCACCTGCCGGTCTTTCGGATTATCGCGCAGAAAGTCACCATAAGTCTTCGCTGCCTTCTCAGCCTGTCCGGTTTCTTCGTAACTTGTCGCGAGGGGTAGCATAACTTCGCGAGACATTTCTTTTTGTCGGGCCTGCTCAAAATACTCAATTGCGGTCTGGTATTTCTTCTGCTTGTAGAGAGTATTGGCAAGATTGTAACTCGCTTCGTATGACGAAGGTTCGAGTGCCGCCGCTTGCCGGTACGCATTTTCCGCCTGATCGAAGCGGCCTGCTTTTGCATTGATACGTCCGAGGTTCAGCCAACCCTTATAGTACTTCGGGTCTTTCTGCACGCTGATACGGTATTGCTTCTCTGCACCCGCGCTCTCGCCACTGTCTTCGAGCAGTTTGCCGTACGTATAATGCAGGTCGGCGGGTGAATCATCGCGAATAACGCGCGAGAGCACACGGTCGGCACCTGCGGCATCGTCGAGTTTGTGGTACGCAAGCGCCAGATTAAACGCCGCTTCATAGTGCTGCGGTTTTTCCGCCAACACACGGGAAAACGCTTCTTTGGCCTCGGCATATTTTTTCTGTTTGAGAAAAATTTCTCCGCGCTGGTAATCCACATCGCTGCCGTTACCGCTTTTCGCGAGCGCAGCCAGTGCCTCGTCATAGCGCTTATTTTTCTTCAGTAGGATAGCACTGTTAAACTGCGCCTGCGTCAGGCGGCTGTCTAATTGCGTAGTTTTGCCGTAGGCCTTGAGCGCCTCGGCGGTTTTTCCTTGTTTTTCCTGTGCGAGGCCGAGGGAGTATTGCGCGGGAGCAAACTGAGGGTCGGCCGTCGTTGATTTACGGAAATGGCGTTCGGCCTCGCCATATTTCTGCGCCTGATAGAGCAGCCGCCCGAGGTAATAGTTGGCCTTTGCATGGTCGGGTTCTTTCTCGAGCACGCGGCGGTATTCTGCCATTGCGGCTTCTTTCTTGCCTTCGGCATCGAGAGTGCGTGCAAGGAAAAACCGCGCATCGTTGTTATCTGGTGCCTTCTCCAACGCCTGTCGGAATTTTGCTTCGGCGGTTACATAGTCCTTTTCGGCGAACGCTTTTTTCCCCGCCTCAATATCTCTGCCGGCATCACCGGTGGCTGCCGGTGCCTTATTGCCACCCTTGCCCGTTTCGAGACCCGAATCGGCGGGTACCGTTGCATTGTTGCTCTTTCCCTCACTGCCCGCTGATTCGCGGCCGTCTGCCGAACCATTTTTTTCCCCATCGCTCTTTCCAGATGCATTGCCGGCGTTGGCAGAGGAGTTATCCGCCTTGCCGCTCGCATTACCGTTCGCAGCATTCGCTGCGGCACCGGCAGAGGGATTCAGTTCATTGTACAGCGCCGTATATTTCGCGCGCAGTGCCTCATTGCGCCCGTCGCGACGCAGTGCCTCGCGGTAGAGTTCGAGCGCGCGGCGCTTGTTGCCGGCTTTGAGTTCGGCGTCGCCCAAAGCCGCGGCAATTGCCGGATTCTTGCTATCGGCTTCGTGTGCTTTCTTAAGCTGCGCCAGATAACCCTGCTCATCGCCCATGCGCTTGAGCAGTTTCGCGTACTCAAAACGCAGCGCAGCATTATTGGGATCTAACTTGAGTGCGCGTTCATAGGCCTCGCGCGCCTTTTCTAACTCCCCGGTACGTGCATAACCGCGCGCCAGGTTGCGAAACGCCGTCGCATTCGATGGGTTGCGCCGCACGCCCATCTTCAGCCACTCCATGGCGGCTTTCTTTTTTCCCTTCTTGAATTCCTGATTGGCGAGCAGCGCATAGGTTTCGGGATCTTTCTCATCGAGCTTCAGCGCGCGCAGATATTCGAGCCGCGCCTTGTCGTTTTTCTTCAGTGCCTCAAAAACCTGGCCTTTGCGCTTGAGCGGCGCCGTTTTGGTCGGATCAGCATCTGCCGCGCGCGCAGCATAGTCGAGTGCCTTGTCGTTAAGCCCCATCGCCTGATAGATTTTGGAGAGCAGCAGGTTTTGCTCTACCATAAACTCTTTGGGGGCGTTATGCTTTTTGCCACCCTCGAGCGCCGCGAGTGCATGCTTCTCCGCGGCTTTGTAGTCGCCTAATGCAAAGTAGAGTTTCGCCAATTCGGCATGGGTCTTATAGTCTTCTGGGTCAAGCTTCAACAGTTCCAGCAGCGAGGCAATTTTGATCTCTCGCTCGTCCTGAATTGCCTGCGGCTCAAAGCCCTTGAGCGAGTCAGAGCGCCGTAGGCTCAGATACGTGCCACCGGCCAAAAGGACGAGCAGCAGCGCGGCAGCACCCCGCTTGGCGTTGCGGTAGGCAATATCTTTCATATTCGATTATCGACAGAAATGGAAAGTAGCACACTATAAGTGTGCTCTGCACAATGTTTTAGACTACTTGGTGGAGGCCGCTTCGTAACGCGAAGCGCACTTGGCCATTACCTTATGCGAGGTGAAGACTTTTTGCTGCGCATCGTAGGTACCTTCAACACCGGCTTCAGCACCGTCTTGAAAGGTATCGGGTAAAAGGTTTTTGCCCGAATGTTGCACAATGAGTTCTTTTCCGTTATCTGCCAAAACAAACCGAGCTCGCACACCGTCGCGTTCGATGGAACCTTCTTTGACCTTGCCATAGAGTGTAAGGTTTCTGCGCGTCAGTTGAGAAGCATTCCCTTTCGCCAATTCGGCTTCGAATTCCGTCAGCTTGAGATGCACCTGCGCCGCAGAGGTCGAAGAAGACACTACCAGGATACATAGTGCGACTGCCAAAAGTACGAAAAATATGGCCAATTTGGTGCGCATGAGAAGAGAATACTAAATCTTGACATCAGCGTCAAGCCACTCGGCGTATTTATTGACGACCTGTCTCGCTTTTGCACATTGCACTATCCATGGAAGTTCTCTTTATACTCAGTCTTATTATATATATTTTGGACATCATTGTCCTGTTCTACTATGGTATCCACTGCTTCGTCATGGTGAAGCTGTTCTTTAAATACCGCAAAAATTGTGTCTCCGATGAAAATCGCCTCGATGAGCTGAAAAAGAAAATGAAGACTTGGCCGAAGGTCACAATTCAGCTGCCGATGTTCAATGAATATTATGTGGCCGAACGCCTGATCGATACCACGATGAAGGTGCGTTATCCGAAGAATCGCCTCGAAGTTCAGGTGCTTGACGATTCAACCGATGAAACGACCGAATTAGTAAAGAAGAAAGTCGCTTTCTACAAGAAGAAAGGTTTTGATATTAAGTTAATCCACCGCGTTAACCGGCAGGGACACAAGGCCGGCGCGCTCAAAGAAGCGCAAGAAGTCGCGAAGGGCGAATTCGTCGCCATTTTCGATGCGGACTTCATGCCGGCAGAAGATTTTCTCGAAAAGACAGTTCCCTACTTCTACGAGGCCGACGACATCGGCATGGTGCAGACACGCTGGGGGCACATCAATGCAGACTACAGTATTCTCACTAAAGGCCAGAGCCTCGGTATCGACGGCCACTTCACCATCGAACAAATCGCACGCGGTGGTTCAGGCCTGTGGATGAACTTCAACGGCACAGCCGGCATCTGGCGCAAAACCTGCATCTATGATGCGGGTAACTGGTCTGCCGATACACTGACTGAAGACTTCGACCTTTCGTACCGCGCTGAGCTCAAGGGCTGGCGCTTCAAATACATTGTCGATGTCGTGAATCCGGCCGAATTACCGGCGACGGTTTCAGCCTATAAGTCACAGCAGTTCCGCTGGTGCAAGGGGTCGATTCAGACTACGGTCAAACTTGCACCGACGATTTTCCGCACCGAGCTTCCATGGAAAGTGAAGCTTGAGGCGCTGACTCATCTCACCAACTACCTCGTGCATCCGCTGATGGTCATCAATATTCTGGCGACATTGCCGGTTCTCTACTTCAGCGAACGCCTCGGCAACTTACCCGACGCCATTATTGGTATCGCGGCTGTGTTCTTCTCGCTCGGCACCTTCGGGCCGATTGCGATGTACCTTGTTTCGCAAAAAGTGCTGTATAACCGCTGGGCAAACCGCGTGGCGTGGATGCCGATTCTCACCATGATCGGCACCGGCATTGCCGTCTCTAACACGCGCGCAGTATGGCAGGCGCTGATCGGTAAGAAATCTACCTTCATTCGCACACCAAAACTGCGAATCGAAGGCCAGAAAGATAAAGTCGCAGAGCGTATGAAATATGCGGTGAACGTGAAACTCGATAAGACTCCGTTCCTTGAATTCTTGATGGGCATCTACGCGGTGATGATTATCTATACCGCATTCGTTTTCGACCGCACCATGTTTGTGCCATTTATGGTAATGTACGCCTGCGGTTTCTTCTATATCAGCGTTGCTTCTTTCTGGGAAAACTTCAAAGAAATGCGCGCCAAGCGTAAATATGCGCTTGCCGCCGCTTTACACCAGCCGCCCGGCAAGATTTAACAGCAGATAACCTGCGCCGAGAAACACACCAAACGGTATCTCCGTGTCTGACGGCGCATAGATCAGAATAGAATAGCGCCTGACCAGATAAAAGCCGATCGCCAGCATCGCGGCAAATCCGGGCAGAAATAATGCCAGCGGGTGCCCCAATAAAAAACCGAGCGCAAGCACAAGCCTGACGTCGGCCAAGCCCATTTTATAGCCTGACAAGATGCGCAGCATGTGAAAAAGAAAAAACCACACGAAGGCCACAGCTAAATCAATGCCGAGCCCGGTATCTTTTAATTCATACCAATGCGGATTTTTCATCGTCAGTAAATAAACAATCCCCAGAATCAGCAGGCCCAGAATCGCTTCGGTGGGTATCAACAGCACGCGGTAATCGGTCGAAACCACCAACCAGACCAGAAGGTAGGCGATCAGGGAGACGGCAAATTCGGCTGCCGTCACGCCGCTGAAAGCCAATAGCATGCCATAGACTGCGGCCAGCCCCTCAAACACCGGAAAACGGTACGATAGCTTGCGCTCACAGGCCCGGCAGCGGCCTTTCATGAGAAAGAAACCGGCAACCGGAATGAGGCCTAACGCCGGCACCGGTGCCGAGCAATACTCGCAGCGCGACGAACTGCCGAAGATGAACGCCAATTTATGCGTAATTTTTTTGCGCTCAGCCGAATAATACGCGGTAAAAATGCGCCAAGCCAACGCGTCGCTGAATGAATGCCAGACCGCAAACAGCAATCCGCCGACAATGACAATCATCACAGTCATCAGTTCGCCACCAAGATGGCCTCCTGCCAATGTCGAACCTGGAACATCCGTGTTCATCAGTTCTGTCGCGTGACGAGATATTTCTGCAGGTATTCGGTAATGTCTTTGATGTTGCGATCGACCATATGCCTGAACTCGGTCGGAATCTGCTGTTCGCGTATGACGCGATAATAATTGAGCGCCCGGGTGATCTGCTTGCGCTTGATAAACTGGTGTGCCTTGACGAGCATCGGTTTGTATTTGTAATAGGCATATTCAAAGATACCGTTGTCTTTGGCGAGGCGGTACGCATGCGGAATTTTGGTAAAGTCATACGTCAGCGTGAGAAATGGCGTGTCTTCCTGATCGGGTGTCTTCAGCTCAAGAACACCGCGGATTTCCTGGACCTTGTTCTCCTCTTCTTTCTCTTTACCGTCACCCTCTTCGCCGCCGGCACCCGCGCCTGCCATGGCCTGCCCGTCGGGCGACATATCCGGAATTTGCGGCTGCTCCATGACACCGTCGGGCAATTCTTCAGGCTGCGGCGCTGCCGAAGCGCCGTCGGCTGCCAATGGCGCCGGCTGGGCTTCGTCAGCAGCGGGAGGTGCATTTTCTTCAGCTTCTTCGCGCCGGTCGCGGCCTGATCGCCGCTCTTCGGCACCCTCGCCGCGAGTATCGGGACCACCTTTCCTGCGGTCTTCGCCGGTGCGTTTTTCCTGTTGATCTTCTGCCGCAGCTTCGGCTTCACCAGCGCCTTCGGCCTCTGCGCCCTCTTCTTCTGCCGCAGCCTCTGCGGCCTCGGCTTCTTCTTCGGTCGGTAGATTACCCTCAGCGGCCGCTTCCTCTTCATCACCTTTGCCTTTACCGAGAGTTTTCACCAACTCTTTCTGTTGTTCGAAAATTGCTTTCGCAATTTCAAAAAAACCTTTGTCGAGATTGATGGTAATATTCTTCGCCTCGACGGGCATTTCAGAAATGCTGAGTTGCGGCGGCTTGAAATCTTGATAGGGGTTGCGCTGGTTCCATGGCGGCACCGGCATAAAATTACCCCAGTCGTGCGATTTACGATAGTCATTCAGTGCATCGAGGTTCGCACGAATTTTACGGCGCGCTTCTTCGTCGCTGATCTTGATAAGCAGCCGCTCGTAGATGATACGCGTCAGCTGCAACTCACCTTCGGCAATGAAGAGCTCGGCGTTCTTGAGGTTACGTGTGAAGTGTGAAAGATCGCTTTCGGGCGGAGCGATATCTTCGGCGAGATATGGCAACTGGAAGGGCCCAGGCACGACGGAAACGGTACCATCGGCATTGAGCTTGATATCGCGCGCGGGCAAATCAAGCGGTAACTGCTTCGGCCAGAAAATGTCGCGCGCTTTCTCCTGCGCGGGTATCGCGGTGGCTGTTTCGGCCCGCGGTGTGAGCACGGTACCCGTTGAATCAATGACCGCCGACTCTGCCCCGCCTTCGACCGGAACATGGTGGCTGATGAGCGGTGTGGCCGCGCTGCGTGTTTCGGTTGGTGCCGGGGCTTCGCGCGCCTCGCGGATAAAATTACCCTGATCAAGCTGTACGTGCAGATTCTTCAGGTTCTCCGTGATGCGGCCGATCGTGTCGGCAAATTCGCTGAGTGTCGATTTGGGTTCGGCCGCGGGTGGTGTTTCCTGAACGGGCGCGGTTACCGGTTCTGCGACGGCTGCTGCAGCGGCTTCTGCTACGTGGTGCTCTTCTCCGAAAGTGACATGCGATTGCAGCGCGCCTTCTTCGCTGAGAGCATGCCAGGGAAAAAAGAACTGTTCTAAAGGATAATCCGCGCTGGCGAGGTGTTGATCGTCACCGGCTGATTGCCCCGCTGTGGTTGGCGCACCACCCGCAGTACCTCCCGTCTCACCGCCCGAGCCGGAGCCCGTTAGCTTCTTCATCAGCATCTGCGCACGCTGCCTGAGGCTCATGCGTGGCCTTTCAGCCTGTGCGGATGCAGTTGGTGGGAATGCTGGAGTCGATGGTGCGCTGCTACCGGTGAGGCCGCTCAGCAGGCGGCGGGCACGGTCGCGCAGCGACGATTTGGGAGGCGGCGGAACGGCCGCCGATTGTGTCATCGCCTCGAGCCGCGCGTACTGCGATTCGAGGTCGATTTTATCGGCGAGCGCGCTTGTGCGCTCCCTAAAGGGAGTATCGATCCATTTTACGGCCGGTTTTTCGTCTGGGGTTGCAGGTGCGGGTGCCGGGGCGCTCTTTTTGCGCTCAATACCCGCTTTTTTCAGCGTTTTTTCGAGTAACCCCACGGATTATTATCGGCCCGCGCGATGGCTGAACTTGTCAGCCCTTGAGCTGGTTTTCGAGCCGTTTGACGCGCTCGCGCGCCTGTTCAGCGGTTAATCCTTCTTTTTTGAGCATCTGCTCATAACGGGTCTTAAACTGTGCAGCATCTTGGCTTTTTTTCAGTTTTTCGCTGGTAGCCCATAAGAAATAGACTACATCGGCGTCTTTATTGTTGAGCGAGCGCGCCAACTCAAAATTCTCAAAAGCCTGCTTATAGTCCTTCAATCCGCTGAAGTAGACCTGCCCGGCAATCGAATAGGCGTTCGCATTGCGATTATCGACCGAAATCGCCTTCTGCACTGTTTCGAGCGCCTGCTTGTAATCACGGCGGTAATAATGATATTTCGCCATTTCTTCAATGCCGACACCGAAATTCGGGTTCTGCGCATAGACTTTCTTGAACCAGTTATTGGCTTCTTCAAGCAGGGCAGCTTCCCCTTTGCCTTTATCGTCAAGGGTAAGCTCGTATTTCTTCATGCTGATCACTGCCATATTGAATTCGGCATTGATGTAGTTCGGGTCGAGAGCCAGTGCCTTACGGTAATACCCTTCGGCTTCTGACAGATTCTGCTCGCCCAACAGAAAAACATTCCCTAATTCTTTATATACCTCGGGGGTCTGTTTCTTTTCTGCAGCGGCAAACAGTTCTTTTTTGGCCTCCGCCCACTTCTGGCCTTTACGCAGTTCGCTGCCGTGCTGCAGCAGGTCTTCATAGCTTCTTCCGCAATGGAAAGCCGTGCCAACGACGGCAAGTAATAGCAGTCTTTTCATATGCACCGGTTGCATCGAACGTAAAGGGGTCAACAAAAAACTCCGGCAAAACCGGAGTTCGGGCAGTGGGTAGCCTTAATCTGCTTGGACGGACTTGACGCGTGGCGGCGGTGGCAGCTTCTTCTTCTTCACGTCGATCCTTTGCGTTTTTGACGAAGCCAGCACCTTGTTGCTGCCCCTGCGCGTCACATCGACACGCAGATAATAGGCTCCGGGCTTCAACGCAAGAGTCGCCTGCCCCTTACCCGAAACGCTTTCGCTCGAAAGCTGCTCATCAAACTCGCGATCTTTCGCAATGCGGATGCGGTACGAATGCGCTTTATTCACCGGAGTCCAACCGATTTTTACGTTGGCAGACACAGCGTCGGGTTCGATGACTGCATTGCGCGGAGCCGAGGCGCTGATGCGCACCTTCTCAGTCTTGGCTTCGCTTGCTTTCTTTTTCTTCGCGGCGTCTGTGTCTTTCGGCTCTTTGTGGGCTGAAGCGGCAGGGCGCTCACTATCGGCTTCGGCGAGCAACTCGCCTTTATCGGAAATGACAAAATTGGACTGAATGGACTGCGTTTTGTCGCGCACCGGTGCAACGCGCCAGTAGTAGGTGCCGGGTTTGAGTTTTGCGACCGACAGGTCATCTCCGCCGGTCTCGACAGATTTTACCGGTGAGGAAAAATCGGCGTTGCGTGAGACATCGACCTTCACACGACCGCCGCCGCGCCAATGCAGCGCAAGATTTTCTGCCTGGTTGGCAGGAATCACCTGCCCACGCGATGGCGAGATCAGCGCAAAAGCCGAAGCAGGTCTCACACGGAATGCCCCCGCCGCCGAGGAAATATTTTTCTCACCCTGACGGCAGACGACGCGCCATTGGTATGAACCATCGGCGATCACCGCAGAGTGTGAATTGCGGCCCGCACTGAGCGTACGGCGCTGCTTGCCGCCGGTAAGTTGAATTTTACAATCTTCAGCACCCGCGGGAGCATCAAAACTGAATTGCACCGCCTTCGAGGCATCTTCGAGTACCGCGCCCTGTGCAGGCGACTTGAGTACGATCAGCGTTTTTTCTTTGGAGAATCCTTCTTTGTTCACGCTGCCGACTTCACCGGCCGCAACTTTCGCTTCTTTACCCTGCGATTTGAGTGTCGCATTGCCCGACTTCACATCGACGGAAAGACCGTTACTGCCGGTTGATATCTGCGCATCAGCCTGATCGAGGTCAATTTTGGTGCCGTCGGCTGCGGTGATGGTACCACCCTTAGCGGCGCGGCTATCAGCGCGTATCGTACCGTCGCGCAGCGTGAGGCCCACACCTTCGCGGCTCTCGTCGATTTCAACCATACTTTCGGGATCCATGTCGACCTTCATGCCGTTATTGAGCGTAATGCGGGCATCGGATTTGTCCTTGGTCATTACCCAGTCGTAGGCAAAGATCGGAGATTTGGATTCGACGTCTTCCCACAGCATGCGGTCGGAGTATTTCCGTTGTACCTGATGGTATTTATATTCAACTTCACCGACCGGTTTGGCATCGCCACGTGCACCGAAACGGTTGCGCCAATGGCATTGCATCAGATAGATCAGCAGCAAAATGATCAGTACGAGTATTAGAGCGACGACTTTATCGCGACGGCTGAGTGTCATGGCAGTTTATTTCCCCACGTTTTTCTGCGGGTAAAGCCCGGTAAATTTGTGCAGCTCCGCAAGGGATTTGGGTGCCTTGTTGTCGCCCATGTGCCCTAACACCGCGTAGACCCTCTGCGCCTCGGCTTTGCCTTTCACTTTCACTTTGTGTAACTGCAGGCAGTTAAACTTTTTCTTCACATGCTCGTAGGTATTCTGCGTGATCAGAATATCGGTACCGAATGTTTTGTTCAACCCTTCCATGCGCGAAGCGAGATTGACCGTATCACCAATCACGGTATATTCGAGGCGGTCATTGCTACCGATTTGACCCGCGAGCACTTCACCGGTGTTGAGTCCCATGCCAATGCGGATGATCGGCTTAGCGCGGCTACCCCTGCCCTGATTGAACTTGTGCAGCGCCGCGCGCATTTCGAGCGCAGCGTTGACGGCATTTTCGATGTCATTGGGTTTCGAAACCGGAGCGCCCCAGATCGCCATGATTGCATCGCCGATGAATTTATCAACGACCCCGCCGTAACGGTGGACAATTTCGACCATCAGCGTCATGTATTCGTTCAGAAACCCGACCACCTCAGCCGGCGTCATTTTCTCTGAAATGGAGGTAAATGAACGAATATCAGAGAAGAATACCGTGGCTATTTTGGACTCCCCGCCGAGAGCAAGGTCGCCGCGCATAACCATTTTGGCAACCTCTTCGTTCACGAACTTGCCGAATGCACCCTTGAGGTGCTCGCGTTCTTTGAGGCCGCTCGCCATCTCGTTAAAGGCATGCGTGAGCTCGCCCACCTCATCGCGCGACGCGCTTTCGACCTGCACGTCATAGTTACCCGCGCGAATCGTCTGCGTCGCACCGACCAGACGTTTGAGCGGATCGGAAATCGTACGCGAGAAAAAGTAGATGAACAGAATCGCCACGGTAATAATCAGAAAGGCAATCAGTATCGTGGTAATACGCGCCCAGCGTACCGCTTCAAACGCGATGTCTTCGTTTACCGTGGTGATAATCGCGGCGTTGCCGACAGCCAACTTACGATAACTGCCGTATTCGTTGGTTTCACCAATTGCATAACGCTGAACACCGGTGGCCACATTTTGCGCGAATTTCTTAAACGCGATTTCGACCGCTGGATGCTGCGACATATCTTGCGATGGTTTAAAGCGGCGATTGTCTGAATGCGCGACCAATTTTTTGTCCGGGTCAACGAGCATCGCACCGTAAAGCGAAGAAGATGTACCTTTCGATTTAACCGCTGAAAACAGCGCGGAGAGTGAATCACCGTTCAAAATCGCGACAATCGTGCGCTCCCCGCCTTTTTCATTGACGGGTATTGCATAGAGCCATACGTTTTGCCGCGGCGAATTCAGCGCGTGCACGATTGCTTTGCCCTGATAAATCTGTTTCTGGTCATCGGCGTGTATTTTGATCATTGCACGCAGCGCATCGACGGTCAGATTAAAGCGCTCAAGTTTGCTTTCGCGGAAAAAGACCTTCTCGGGTGCTGACGATGGCGATGGCAGTTCTGCCACCATGAGCAAATCGCTACTGTCTTTGAAGTACGCATTCATTACCGTCGCACCTTCTTTCGACAAGGTATTGAGCAGACGCATCTGGTCGGCCTGATTGCGCAATTCGGATTC
>JAEUSA010000005.1 GCA_016788945.1 Leptospiraceae bacterium | reverse complement strand
CTGGTAACGTGTGTAGCTCGACATAGTCTCTGCCATGTCTGTATCGCGGATACGGCTTTCTGACGCCTGGATATTCTCGTAAGCGTTCATGAGGCCTTTCGCTGCGTGTTCGAGGCGGTTGTAATAAGCGCCAAGGTCAGCACGCTGCTTGCTGATGATGCGGAGCGCTTCATCAGAGAGACCAATAACAGAGTTCGCCTTGCCCGGAGTTGAAATCGAGATAAATGTCAACACCGTTGGGTTTCTCAGTTTCAGCGCCGCAGATGTCATCGTTTCGATGAACACGCGCTCGCGTTGGTGCATGTTCGCGCCCATGTGGAACCACATAGAAGCGGTCGGGTTGAGACGTGCGAACGAACCAGTAAGGAGTTTCATTTTGTTGAACTCGGCCTGCGAAGCGATACGATCGACTTCGTCGACGAGCTGCGACACTTCTACCTGCATCATCTGGCGGTCTTCTGCCGTGTAGATACCGTTTGAAGACTGTACTGACAGCACGCGAATACGCTGCAGCAGTTCGCTGAGCTCATTCAGATAACCTTCGGTTGTCTGAATCATGCTCATGCCGTCTTCGGTGTTGCGTTCTGCCTGGCGCAGACCCGCTACCTGTGTACGCATTTTTTCTGAGACGGCAAGACCTGAAGCATCGTCCCCGCCGCGGTTGATACGCATACCGCTCGACAACTTCTCCATGTTCTTGCTGAGCTCTTCGTTCTGGAACTTGAGCACCCGATGCGAGTTAATCGCGCTCAGGTTGTGGTTGATAATCATAGACCCTCCGTTGTTGTCCCCACGCCGCACGAAACGTCGCGGGTGAACCTTCCTTGGTTCTTTAGCCTATGAACGGGTTTTGACTATAGCGAAGCTAACTTGAGCTGACGTAAGTTAAAGAAAGATAATCAAACATAGCAGATGTAGGATGTCGATTTTAGCCTATTTTTATCCCCTTGAACATTTTTTTGCCTTTTTCACCCACATTGGTATTGTCGGGAAAAATTTTGATAGTTTTAGCCATTTTTTTTGGTTTTTGGGGCTGCGCGGCAGGTCGCGACAGCCCCAAGACCCCCACCACCTTTTCTCTTGACCACGCGCATCAAATTGTGCATATAAGTGCATATGCGTACAACCATCGAAATAGATGACGGGAAAATTAAGGCGGCGCAGCTGCTCTATGCCAATCTCAACAAGACTGAACTGGTTGATCTCGCCCTCAGCGAGCTCATTCGCCTCGAAAAAAACCGGCAACTGGCGCGGCTGGCCGGTAAATTCCCAGAGCTGCGAGAGGTACCGCGGCGAAAGTTCTGAGAATAATGCTGCTCGCAGACACCAATATTTTTATCGATTTTTTGCGAAAGCGCCACGCCGCCGATGAACTCGCCTCGAGCCTAATGCGCGGCGAAGCGTTATTGCACCCCTATGTCGAGGGAGAACTTTATCTGAGCGGTATCACCGCCGAAGTTCGCGATCTGTTGAACTACCTGCCCTGCGCGGTTATCGTCGAACACGAGCACGTATTGAGCTTTATTGAAGCCTATGGCACTAAGATTCAGGGCGTTGGCTACGTTGATCTTCATCTGTTATTATCAGCCACACAAATGGGAGCCAAGCTCGTCACGCGTGATCAGGGGCTATTGCGTCTTATGGAGATTCTTTGACACGCTGCCGCAGAAGAAAAAACGGCAGATAAAGAAGAGAATAGAGCAATAGCGCCAGCCCTTCTAAAGAAAGCAAATACCAAGGCCAAGGGCCGAGATAATCGAGCAGCGAACCGGCGGCGGGTTTTGCCATCGTGTAACCATAGTTACCGCCGAGTGCATAGTTAGTCAAAAACGCGGTGGCAAGATAAACCTGCGAAAACAGCCAAACGCGCAACACGGCGCGAGGACGCGGGTATGCTTTTAATCCGAACACCAGATATAACACGCCACACACCAGCCCCGAATGCGCAATAAAGAAGATAAAAAAATATGGATGCGGAAATGTTACGGTCAGATCGGGTGAAATGACGCCATTAACCGAACCCGCCATGACCCAAAAATATGCCAGCTCGCCGACAAAGCGGTTGCGCGTAAAAAGTGCAAGGGAGGTGGCAAACGCCGCCCAATTGCAGAGTTCCATCGGCAGATCGTAGCGCGGCGCCCAATGCCCGCTGTGTATACGGTAGACAACGTATGCAGCATAATTCGCGAGCAAAATTGCACCGATGGCATAACCAAGATAGCGCGGATTTTTCTCGCTGCCCGAACGGCGCGCGTAGACGACGAGCATTGCCGTGACAATCAGCGTGAGAACAAGAATGAGATTATGTAACGGAGAAAAATGCGCGAAGCGCCCGGTCATGCCGGACGCTACCCATGATTAATTCTGCCTGTCGACGATGTACTGGTACAGCAGAATCTGCACCTTACGGAACTGGACTTTTTTTTCCTGAATGAGCTGCTTCGACACCTGCATCGCTTGCGCCTGCTTCTCACGACACAGCTTAGCGAATTTTGCATCTTCGATCACGATATGAGACAACAGCCACTCTTTAAGGTCGTGCACCAGTACCGAGGCACCATGGCGGGTACGCGTCGCATATTCAGCATCATGCGAATTGACCGTGGCGACAAAGGTGGTGTGCTGCTTCTTGTGCCCTTCGCGCACAGGATATTCGAGAGCATCCATCATATATTCTTCAGCGGCGAAATGTTCTACAACATACTGCTTCACGTCGGGCAAAAGGTCGGTGAGCTGGGTCAGGCGTTGCTCATAGTTCACCTTGAGTGCCTGCTCAAGCTCGACGACCATCTTGATCAGCCACAGGTGCTGCATGTCGATCAGCGGCACATAAAGACGAATGGAAAAACTTTTCCACATGCGGCGCACTTCAAGTAACACCTCATTGTGAATGCCTGGAATGATTTCATTGCGTTCGCTGATTTCAGCATGCAACCGCAGCTGCGGTTCACTGAGAGCAAACTCTGAACCTGCGGCAATCAGGCGCTGGTAATATGCATTGGCGTCAATATTATTCTGCCGCAAAAAGTCGCGGTAAGCCATGTCCTCTTTTTTGATATGCTGAATCAGCCAGTTATGCAAGAATTTGCTCAGTTTGGCGGCATGGTCTGCTCCGCCCCTGTCGGGAGCACCTAACAAGTTGTTCAGACTCGAGCGGAATGCATGGTGCTGCGCGGCATGGTTCGCTTCGGCAGGAAACCGGTATTCGGTAAGCAGCATCTCTTCGGCTGTGAAGTGCGTCTGCGCATAACGCAGGGCCTCGTTCAGCACACCTTCAATCTGCTTCAGCGACTCTTCGCCCGGCTGCTTCAACAAAACTTCGAGATGGAACACCAAGGCGATGAGCCACATGTGCTGCGCATCAAGCAACTCGATACCGAGAGTGAAATCGTTCTCACGCCAGAATTTACGCACGCGCGTCAGGGTTTCAACATCGATCGTTATGTGCAGATTCTCAGTATCTACTTTGAGCGAGGTCATGCCGTCCGAAACGGCGTTTTCGACATGCCGTCAAACAATAACAGACAAATTTGTCCTTAATTTATTGGACAAGCATGTCTTTTGTAAAGGTCTGCTTAGGCCGAAGCTCAACGGCGAGGTTGGTAGGTCGCGAACAGCCGGTCCCAGATCGTGGTATAAAAACCGAGGTTACAAGCTTCGTCGCGATGGTGACGCAGATGAAAATCAGGGTCGGTAAGCCCCGATCGAGTCACAAGACGCGATACCGCCTGCGAGTACAGGGGAAATCCGCAGTGCGCTGTGACGCCGAAATAGAGATTGAGTTGCAGAAACATTACCACTGCTTCGACGGCAAACGGATAAATAACCAGCGTCGTCACCCATAACACACCGAACCCCGCGGCCTCGAACGGGTGCATGACGAACAGTGTCAGCGTGCGCACATCGCGATATTCGTGGTGCTTGAAATGCGCAATACCATAGAACAGGCGCACGTGCGCAAGGCGGTGCAGAACATAGAGCGCAAAATCCATTGCCACGAGCAAAATGAGTGTATCGCGCACGATGATCAAAATGCCCGCATCAAGATTCAGTTGCAACAAGTGGGATTTCCACAGTGCCCAACCGGCAACCGAAATCGCGGCATTGACCGTGACGGTACTGAGCGCGAGCAGCCATTCGGCGGCCGACACCACCTGTCTCGTTCGGCGGTAAAGGCGATCAATCAGCCGCCCGACGAAAAGGGCGCCACCAAGAATGGCGAGGTTGAGCAGAAAAAAGAATATGCTGACTGAAAAAAGTTCGAGCGATAGTAGCCATGCCAGCACGCCGGCGATTGCCGCTCGCTGCCGGCCGTGCCAAGCTTTTTCGCGAACCCGCCACGCCTCTTTGCGTCTAATGCCTATGCGGAGTTTCCTCGTTTTTTCATTTTGTGCAATCACCGCGCTCGCTGCGCAACAGGCGGGTGGCTGCCCCGATATCGAACGCGCGGCGCAGACCTATATCGCACAAAATCTGTCGTCTGATGAAGAAAAACCGGCGCAGCTTGCGCCGAAATACCACCGTGTCGCGGCCAACGTCAGCGCCGTGCAGTTGTTACTGCCTTTTGCCGGCGAAGGAGATGGAGCGCCGCAACCTTTGGTGTTGTTTTTTGCCGGTAAAGACAAGTGCAGTTTTGTCTACCAAGCAGACGGTGAAATTACCGAACAATTGCAGGCAGGCGCAACACGTTATGTTTTTATCAGAACTGAAAGTGTTGAAGGTGATCAGACGCATATCGACTATCAGGTGCTCACCGTTCACGCGAGCGGTGATGTGGTCGCCACGCGCGACCAACACGGACAAGATATCTACTTTTCGGAAACCCGGCAGAAACGCTGCCACGGTCAGGTCGGCGACGTCTTGTCGTGGAGCCGCGATAGTTCGGCAACAGGCCTGATCATCGTCAGGCAACAACATCTCGACCGCGACGGCAAATGCCGCATCACCGAAGATTCTTCAACCTACCGCTACTATACACTCGGTAAAGATTTCTGGATGCTCGATGACGGTGAAGAAGAACCGGCGGCACGACCAAGCAAGATGCCGATGGCGCCGGTAGAATACAGACGCGATAGCCGGCAGAGATAATTCTCGTTGCCGCCGCACGCCGATTCAGCACCCCGCGCCGTGACGCCAAATGACCTCAAATTTTTAAAGAGCCTTGCCAAAAACAATAACCGCGAATGGTTCCAAAAGCATAAAGCGGATTTCGAAGCGGCGCAGAGCAATTTTCTCGATCTGGTGGGTGGCCTCATCTTCGCGTTAAGCGAATATGACGAAGCGCTGACTACCGTCGACCCCAAGAGTTGCATATTCCGCATTTACCGTGACGTGCGTTTCAGCAAAGATAAATGGCCGTACAAGAATCACCTCGGCGCGTTTATCTGCTCGGGCGGCAGAAAATCAGACACGGTTCCGGGTTACTACATCCATATCGAGCCGGGTGGCAAATCGATCTATGGTGCGGGGCTTTACATGCCGCACAAAGACATTCTCGACGCCATCCGCCGCGACATTGTTTCAGGCGGCCCCGTCACGCGCATGATCGATGATAAAACATTCCGCAAGCAATTCCCGGAAATTGTCAATGAAGATGCGGTAAAAAAAGTACCGCGAGGATATCCAGCCGACCATCCGCGCGCCGACTTGCTCAAACAGAAACACTGTTTTGTCTATACCTATCTCAGCGATGCCGAAGTAGTGCAAAAAAAATTACTCCATGGGCTGGCAAAAACAGGGAAAAGCCTTTTCACATTCAATAAACTGCTGCAGGCCGCTGCCCGCCGCAGATGATTGATGTCTTTGTTATTGGTTTCGGTGCCGCGTTCGCATTGCTTTTTGCTCTCGGTCAGTTAATACTGGCGACGCACAATAAGAGGCCGCACGAAAACCTATTATTGGCTGCGCTGTTGTTCAGCATAGCACTGTGGCAGGGTTATAGCGCCTTCTTTTTCGCCGGCAAAATCGCCGAATGGCACCATTTTGCATTCATGAATATCCCGGCGGTCTTTGCCACCGGCCCCCTACTCAAAGATTATTACCTGCGTATCGTTTTTACACCCGGGCAAGAACGCAATCAACTCGCACCCTGGCGGGCGTACCTGCCCTATCTGCCGTTCGTGTTGTCCTTACCGCTGGCCGTGGTTTACCTGACGATCGCACCTGAATGCAAGCAGGTACTGTTGGGCGACCCGACAAACCCCTGCTCGCACATCGTGCCCTCACCACATGCGCTGTTGGGGATAGCCGTATTTTCGCTAGTTGTCTATCTCGCGCTTGTCATCCGCCGGGTTTTTGCCGTGAATATCTTTTCAGACGATCGTGGCGCGGTCGATAGCGGAATCTCGCGCCGCTCGCTGAGAGCATATTCGCTGCTCGTTATCGCTTTTCTGCTCTCATCGCTGGCCAGTGCTGTGCTTTGCCTCCTCGGTATATTTTCTACAGACCTGCTTATTCGTGCATCTGCGATGATGGTCACGGGCATACTCTGCGTCGGTTATCTTGCTGCCTTGGCCGGCAGCGAATGGCTGCGCTGGTTTGTTGTGCAGGCGCAGAAACCAAAGTATGCGCGCTCGAAAATCACGCAACTCAGCCATGATGACGTGCTCGACCGGCTTGCCGCCATCATGCAGACCGAACACCTCTATCGCGACGAAAATCTGAGCCTCGCAGTGCTCAGCAATAAGGTAGGATTATCCCCCCACCAGTTGTCTGAACTGCTCAACGAGAAGCTCGGCCGAAACTTCAAGACCTATATCAATGAGCTGCGCATCGCCGAGGCGAGGCGATTACTCAGTACAGACAAGAGTGTGAATATTCTGCATGTCGGTTTTGCCGTCGGCTTCAATTCGAAATCTGCCTTTAACGCGGCTTTTCGGCGCATAACGGGCGAGAGCCCGACCGATTATTTGAAGAAAAACCGTCCCGAAATATAATCCCGGTCGACTTTGGTATTTTTTATGGTATGCTTGGGCACACCAGTTTCGGAGGTAGAATATGAAACGATTTCTGACAACACTGATTTGCGCCTGTGGCATCGGCACAAACCTGCAGGCCGCAGAATCTGTGAGCGCCGCAGCGGGTGCACAATACAAACCCAAAACCGACGCGCACGGTATAAATTGGGATTACACACTCTACGGAGCATATCAGGGCGCCGGTCTGCGCGCAAGCTACGCATTCGGCCCCTCATGGGCGTGGCGTGTTGGCGGCAGAACACTCTACACACTATCAACCGAGGCCGGCAAAGCGACGACGTATATCTTCTCGCTGATGCCCTCGAGTGAGATACTGGTACGCTGGCCGGTGATGATAAACGACTTCTGGCGGCCGTACGTTGCCTCAGAATTGCATCTACACTACCACATCAGCGACAATAAATATGTGGCTGCGGTGGCTGGCAAGTCAGGTATCGAATTTTTTCTTTCACAAAATTTCAGCGTTAGTATCGAAGCAGGTATCGTACTGCCTTTTTACCGCAACGAAAATGCGCCGCTGGTAAATTCCGGCATGCTCGCCATCGCAGGGGGATATTACTTCTGATGCCCTGGTCATATACGGCAGTAATCACTCTCGGTACAACAGCGACGCTGCTGTTGCTGGAATTTGCGACAGGTCTTGCGCGCGGGCGAAAGGTCTATGCATTGCGCGACACACTCACGAATGTGTCGGCGTACCTGCTCTACCTCGTGATTGCTGCGGTCTATGGCTACTTGGCGTACCTGATCATGACCTTTGCGCAGTTGACGTATAACCTATTTTTCGCCCGCGCCTTGGGCGTTGCTTACTGGCCTTGCCTCATTCTTGCGGAAGATTTCTGTTTTTACTGCTTTCACCGCAGCAGCCATAAATTCGGCTTGCTCTGGGCATCGCACGTCACACACCATTCGTCAGACAGGTTTAATCTATCGACCGGGCTCAGGCAGACATGGGTCCCCTTTGTGGCGCTGCCATTCTGGTTGCCGCTCGCTCTGATCGGTTTTGACCCGGTGCATATTCTGATGATACAGTCGGCTTCGCTTTTTTACCAGTTTCTGATGCACACACAGGTAATCGATCTGCCACGGGCATGGGGATTGCTGTTCAACACGCCGTCACACCACCGCGTACACCACGGCCACAACCCACAGTACATCGACCGCAATTTTGGCGGGCTGCTCATCGTATGGGATAGGCTGTTAGGCACCTTCACAG
>JAEUSA010000002.1 GCA_016788945.1 Leptospiraceae bacterium | reverse complement strand
GCTTTCATATTGGCGGCGGTTCACGGTGCAGAATGTCGAGCGCATGGCTGAGATTCTCATAGCTCTGATAGCCCTGACAGAGAGGGAAATAGGTTCCTTCGCGGCCGTAGACAATCGTCGGAAAAGCTTCTGCGCCCATTTCCCGTGCGCGTGTGAATTGGGGTTCGGCGAGGGCTGCGAGTTGAGATTCACCCAAGCGGTCCAGAGCCTCTTTCGGTGAAAGGCCATGTACCCGAAATAAATCCTCATAAGTTTTGGGCAGCGAGATATCAAGACCTGAAACAAAATTTAACCGCAATATTTCGTCGGCCAATTGCATGGTGTCGACTTCGGCATTCGTTTCGGTCACCAAAGCGAATGCGGCAGCGGGCACGAGCGAGTTCTGCATGGTCGAGCGGTCGCGAATACGCGCCTTGTAAGCATCGGTGAATTGCGTGCCGGTCATCTGTTCAACTCGCGGAATCGCGCGCTCGATATAGTCGGAAAAATCGCCAAGGGGGCCGATGCGTGCACCGGTAATCAGCCCCCCGGAAAGTGCGCTAAACTGGAATCGATCGGGAAACTCAGCCGCGAGTTTTTGCACCGTCGCTTCAATGCCCCAGCACCAGCCACAATAACCGTCGAAAACATAGACAATTTCTGGTTTCGCAGCCAATTAGGTTTTCCTGTCTTCTTTTTTTGGATCTTTCTTTTCGGCCTTCTCTTTCTTCGGCTTCTCCCGGTAGCTGCGTGTGCCACCGACGTGGCAGCGCGGAACGGCTTTGAGGCTACGCCGGTCGAGCAGTTCGTCAAACCAGGTGTCGTAACCTTTGCCGCGGATCGCCTTGATGTAGCGGTCAGACCAGCGCAAAATATCGCGGCAGCGGATGGAAACGTTCAGCTGGTCATTCTCGGCTTTCTCAAGCTCGTAGACGGCAATGTCTTCGGAGTCTCCAGACTGGTAGACGATGGCGACTTTTTTTCCGCGCGGCAGGTATTCGTGCATGCTGCGGTAGAGTTTCTCAAACTGAGCCCGCGAGGTATATTCCCAATCAAGTGCATTACTGGTGAAGATCAGGCTCATATCTGCCGAACGGGGAGCGAACTGCGTGTCGTGAATGAATCCGAGGCGCAGTTCTGTTTTTCGTATGTCACCGAGGCCGGTAAAATAGTCAAACGATCGCTGGCAGTGGGTGCGTTCGGTTTCCATGCAGAAGGTCACTTCGTTTTCGACATTCTCGCGACGCTGCGGCATGACATCAAAATGCGCCACCCAGCCGAGTTCGATGCCGCGCAGCAGCGTCAGCGCATCGGCGTCAGCCGGCTTGGTACGCACGGATTCATGAAAATCATAGTGTGCCTTGAGTATGCGCCAATCGGCATCGATTGCCACGAGGTGGTCGCATTGCATTTCTTGATACATCATGTAATACTGGGCAAAACCGACAGTATAACAGTCTTTGCTGCCCGGATACATACTTTCGAGCAAACGGAAAATTCCGGGAATGCCGCGGTCATTCATTTTGAAAAAATTGAAACAACCGGCGATGAGTGACGGCAGTACATTGTTGTACCATTTTTGTTTCGGCAATTTTCGGAAATTCAACGTCGCGGAAAAATTTTTCGCCAACTCATCGTTATAGTCGCTGTTCTCGAAGATCATGTTGCAGATCTCGTCACCTTTGCTTTCCAACGTAGTGAATAACTTTCCAATTGCTCCGTTGCGGTAGACATCGCTGCTTAAATCGCGCAGGTAATCTTGATGCTCGGGCGTGACGCGCAGCACGGCTTTGCTGCCGCACGCAACAGCCAAAAATGACATAACCGAGAGAACAGTCAGAATACGCGCAAAGCTCAGCATACAGGCTCGCCTTGAGGGAATGTGTTTTGAGCGCTGCATTGGCAATCTAAAAAATGCTACAGTGTAAAAGGTTCCATGCTGCCCTGCTTTCGGCGCAGGCTGACGGTCGTATGGGCTGTCTCGTCTCTGAGCGTCGCGGTTTCGCCTGTTGCCTCAAGGAAAAACTTGCCAAAACTCAGTTTTGTGCCGGCTATACGAGTCGCTTCAAAACGCTGCGCTTGGCCGGCTGATTGCAGAGTGACATCCGCCATCTGGTATTGCTGGTGAATCGTGAGTGCATAAAGGCCGTCGTCGCTTTGCCATACACCCGACAGGTTGGCCGGCATAACCCAGAAGTAGACAACGCGGGTATTATCTAAAACGAATTTGCGCCCGTCGTACTGCCAGTCGCCCATATGCCAGTTGTGCGAGACGATTCGCGTGCCGGGTTTCAGTTCGCGAAAAAATTTGGGCTTGAGCTTCTGGTTAATGCGGTCACTGAGGTAAATGGCAATGATCGTCGCCGACGATAGATCAGCGGCAAACAGGTTTTCGGTTTTCAGAGTAATCAGCGGTGACACGTTTTGTTGTTTGGCTGCAGCAAGGCCGCGTTCAATGAGCTTTTGATCTAAGTCGTAGCCAATGCCCGTTGTGCCGTAGCGACGCGCGGCGGCGATTAAGATGCGCGCGTCGCCGCAGCCGAGGTCGAACATGGTGTCTTTAGACGTGGGTTTTGTGAATGCAAACATCGCCTCGTAGACTTCGCTCTGTGTAGGCCCCCAAACCACATCGAGGCGCAGCTTGTTCTTCGCGCGCAGCAGGCGATCCATTTGCTCTTCGCTGTCGGTGAAATGCATGATCTTCGCCGTTTTGCCGAGTCTTACCTCGACCAGCGGCAATTCGAGCATGTCTGCGCGGTACCTGCCTTGATAGCGTGCCCGGTCTGCTACCGGCGTTAACGTAACGCTGCCCTTTTCGGGTTTAAGAAAATCAACCTGCACGATACCGGAATTTTCGTTCCACCGTGCACCGGCACTTTCGGCCTTGATTCGAAACTCCATCGTCAGGCTGGGCAGACCCTCGACATGGCGGTCGTAGAGTTCCATGCGCATGAACTGGTACGGATATTTTTCTGAAAGAAACCAATAACCCTTGCGCGGTGCGTCGAGCGTGATCGCATTTGTATTTTTGGCGCCGCGGCAGTGCAGTAAGACTGACAGCGTGAGGTAGATGATGAGTGCGGCAAGGCGGGAAAGCATATGCCGGGTTGACCGGCGTTTGCCGACGCACTGTCGATGGCTTTTTGCAGAAAATTGTGGGCACACCAGGACTTGAACCTGGGACCAACGGATTATGAGTCCGCCGCTCTAACCAACTGAGCTATGTGCCCGAAAAAACCTGAGTGCCTCTGGTGCTAACGCGCCAGAGGCACTCAGGTGCAATTTGTCCAAAACACACACCGTCAAGCGAAAGCAAATTGGAGAACTGATTTAGACGGGATAGTTTTATCAGCAAAGGCCGCTTTGCTCGACACGATACCGCGCGTAACCTTTCAGCCCGATAAGCTATGACACCTAAAATCGACGGCAACCAAGGCATATACGAAATCGGCTGTGGCATCTATGATGTCACTGGCCCGGCTGCCGAAGTCGGTATGATGGGTTTTGCCGAAGTTGCGCAGACGACGCAGGGCATTTATATGCGCCTCTATTCGCGGGCATTCATCTTGGGTGATGGCGTCCGCCGGGTGGTATACGTCTGCGCTGATTTGTGTATGATTTATCAGGCGGTCAAACAGGCGGTGGTACAGCGAGTGCAGAAAGACGCCGAGCTTGCAGAGTTTTATGACGATAAGAATATACTCTTAAGCGCGACGCATACGCATTCAGGGCCCGGCGGTTATTCACACCATTTTCTCTATAACCTAACCACGAAGGGTTTTATTCCGCAAAATTTTGACGCCATCGTCGAGGGCATCTACCAGTCGATTCGCCGTGCGCACCACAACATTGAACCTGGGCATATCTATATGGCTCGCGGGCGGCTCGACGGCTATGGCTTCAACCGTGCCAAACGACCGTATGCGATGAATCCCGAAGAGGAGCGCGCGCGCTACACCTCTGATCTCGAAAATGAAATGACGCTGCTCAAATTTGTTGCCGTGAGCAATACAGAAACCAAGGGCACGGATGCCGAGGGTTCGCTCGGCGCAAGGGGGGCCTCCAATAGGCCGTTGGCCTCTGGGCGCGAATTAGGCATGATCAATTGGCTCGGGGTGCACCCCACTTCGATTGGCCCTGTCAACCGGCTGATCGGCGGCGATAACAAGGGGCTCGCCGAATATTGGTTTGAAAGAGATAAAAAGGCGGATGTCAGACAGAAGAAGACGTTTGTTGCGGCATTCGCGCTGGCCCCCGCCGGAGATGTTTCCCCGAACCTGTGGGGTGTGGCCGATGGCATACACGACTACGAGCACATGGAAATTATCGCCCGCAAGCAATATGACAAGGCGGTTGAATTGTATGAGGCCTGTGGCGCAGTAGGGGCCGCGGCGCCGGGGGCCTCTGATGCCGTCGCTGCCCAGCAACTGAAGGGCCCCGTTGATTCGCGGCATCGTTATGTGGATTTTTCGCGCCTGCACATCGACGCACTCAATGTCGATACCGTACCCGCGGCAATGGGAGCCACGTTTCTCGCCGGGTCGACCGAAGATAATGCCTCGCAGGTTTCGATTTTTCACGAGGGTGCTACGGTCGATTCGCTGCAGGGCAACGAAAAAATTCTGACGTCGGCAATTGATTCGGTTTTTGGGGTCGTGTGGCCAAAAACATTGTCAGAAGACTATATTAAGGGTCAGGCGCCGAAAAAAATTCTGGTGCCGACGGGGCTTGCGACATTCGACGGCAACCCATGGACGCCGCAGATTCTGCCCGTACAGGTGCTGCGCATTGGCCAGCTGGCTGTCGCCGCACAGCCAACCGAGATTACCACGATGGCCGGTCGCCGTGTGTGTGAACGGGTGAAGCAGGCGCTCGCCGTTGCGGGTGTGACCCACGCTGTCGTCGCGTCGCACTCGAATGCCTATTCGTCGTATGTGACAACGCGTGAAGAATATGCTGGGCAGGAATACGAAGGGGCCTCGACACATTTCGGCCCCTATACACTCGACGGCTTTTTGCAGGAGTACGAACGCCTCGCCAAGGCTATCGCCGACGGCAGCGGCATTCCGCAGGGAATTTATCCGAAAGATTATGGCCTCACGCAATTGACGCTGCAACCAGGTGTGGTGTATGACGCGGCGTCGAGAGGGAAAAAATTCGGCGATGTGCTCGTCGATACCCGGGCGGAGTACAAGATCGGTGAAGAGGTTGTTGCCGAATTTCAATCCGCACACCCCAAGAATGATCTATTGACCATGGACAATTTTGCGCTCGTACAGCGCAAGGCCGGCGGCACTTGGGAAGATGTGTTCGGCGACCGCGACCCATGCCTCACCTTTACCTGGCAGCGGCTCAAAGGTGCCGAATCGAAGGCGATTCTGCGCTGGAACACGCGCGAAGCCGAGCCGGGGGAGTATCGTCTGGTACACCGCGGTGTGGCCAAAGCATTTTGGTTCGGCAGAAAGACCCGCTTCGAAGGGACAAGCCGGGTGTTCGTCATTTCCTGATTGACGCGGCCGGTATTAACGTTATTTTTTGGTCGGGCCCGGGAATGCTTTGAGGTTTTCCGGGGTCAGTGAATTATGCGTAGTTATGCCCGCCTGCCACTGGCGTTTATTCCCCTGCTGCTGACGCTCTCGGCTCATAGCGAAGAGACGATTCGTTGCGACGGCAAGCTGTTGGGCCCCGGTCGCTCGCGCATAGAGGTATTGCGTTATTGCGGCGAGCCACAGGATAAAATAGCCTACCTCGACGAGAAAGTGATACACCGGCGCATGGCCAACGTGATCGTCGGGTCATTTCGCGAGACGCGGCAGACTGGTACGTACACCGAAACTTCACGCAACACCGTGAGCCACGACGAACCGCGGCATAAAGAAAGCGACCGTCCCGTCGCACAAAGCATGCCAACACACACGCACGACGAGACGAAGATTGTGACCGATACGACGGTGGTGAGCCAAAGCTCATACACGGTATTGTCTTCTTACTGGGACTGCATGAAATCCACGGTGTACGTTGATGAATACACCTATAACTTCGGCACAGGAAAATTTATGACCTTCGTGCGCTTCGAAAACGGCCGGGTCAAGTCGATCAAGTTTGGTGAGTACGGATTTTAGGCAAACCTGGGCGCAGCCAAGGGCCGCACCCAAGTTTGCTTACTTATAGCTGCGCTGTGTCAGGTGCACCACGTCGAACTTCAGTTCTTCTTTGTGAAGTTCTTGTGGGGTGTTGTCACCTTTATATTCCCAAGCCGCTACATAGGCAAAGTTGGCGTCGTCGCGCTTAGCTTCGCCGTCTTCGGTCTGGTATTCTTCGCGGAAATGCCCGCCGCATGATTCATTGCGGTGCAGCGCATCGCGCGCCATCAGTTCACCGAGTTCGATAAAATCTTTCACGCGACCGGCTTTTTCGAGCGAGTCGTTGAGCGACTCGGCGCTACCCGGTACGTTGACGTTCTTTTTGAAATCTTCTTTGATTTGTTGAATTTCGCCGATGGCTTTTCCTAGACCGACTTTTGTGCGCCCCATGCCGACGTATTCCCACATGACATGGCCGAGCTGGCGATGCAGTTCATCGACAGTCTTTTTGCCCTTGCTGGCAAGCATGGCAGAGGTCTGCGATTTGACATTCGCCTCGGCTTCTTCGAATTCTTTACCTGCGGTGGATGGACGATCGAACCCGACGCCGGCGAGATAATCGCCGATCGTGGCGGGTAGCACGAAGTAGCCGTCGGCGAGACCTTGCATGAGGGCAGAAGCACCGAGGCGGTTAGCGCCGTGGTCAGAGAAGTTGGCTTCGCCACCGACGTAGAGACCGGGAATCGTCGACATCAGGTTGTAATCGACCCACAGGCCGCCCATGGTGTAGTGAACCGCAGGGTAGATCTTCATCGGCATTTTGTACGGATTCTCACCGGAGATTTTTTCATACATTTCGAACAGGTTGCCGTAACGTTCGGCGATGGTATGTTCGCCGAGGCGGTCGATAGCCGATTTGAAGTCGAGAAAAACCGAGAGGCCTGTGGCGTTGACGCCGAAACCGTGGTCGCAGCGTTCTTTCGCCGCGCGCGAAGCGACGTCGCGGGGTACAAGGTTGCCGAACGACGGATAGCGCCGCTCGAGAAAATAATCGCGCTGATCTTCGGGAATGTCGTTTGCGGTGATTTCACCACGTTTCAGGCGGTCAGAGGTTGCCTTGTCTTTGGGGACCCAGACACGGCCGTCGTTTCTGAGCGACTCGCTCATCAGTGTGAGTTTTGATTGGTAGTCGCCGCTCTGCGGTATGCAGGTGGGATGTATCTGCGTGTAGCAGGGGTTGGCGAAAAAGGCGCCGCGCTTGTGCGCGCGCCATGCCGCTGTAACGTTCGAGAGCATCGCATTGGTTGAAAGAAAGTAGACGGTGCCGTAACCGCCGGTGGCGAGAATGACCGCATGCGCTGCATGGCGTTTGATTTCGCCGGTGATCAGGTTGCGCGTGATGATGCCTTTGGCGTGTCCGTTAACCACGACAACGTCGAGCATCTCGTGGCGGTTGTACATTTTCACGGTGCCTTCGTGTATTTGGCGGTTCAGCGCGCTGTAAGCGCCCAACAATAACTGCTGCCCTGTCTGTCCTTTGGCGTAGAACGTACGCGATACCTGCGCGCCGCCGAAAGAACGGTTGTCGAGCATGCCGCCATACTCACGGGCAAAAGGTACCCCCTGGGCTACAGCCTGGTCAATGATGTTGACGGAAAGTTCTGCGAGGCGGTAGACATTACCTTCGCGCGCCCGGTAATCCCCCCCCTTAACCGTATCATAAAACAGGCGATAGACGGAGTCACCGTCGTTGTGGTAATTTTTTGCCGCGTTGATACCGCCCTGTGCCGCGATCGAGTGTGCACGGCGCGGGCTGTCATGGAATGAAAAGGCGTGCACGTTGTAACCGAGTTCGCCGAGCGACGCGGCTGCAGAGGCACCGGCAAGGCCAGTACCCACCACAATCACGTCGAGTTTGCGTTTGTTTGCGGGGTTAACGAGTTTGAGTTTTGCTTTGTAATCGCGCCACTTGGTTTCCAGCGGGCCTTCAGGTATCTTCGCGTCGAGTTTCATTCTATTGACGGAGTTAAGGGGTCAGTTACAGAGTAAACTAGGAATCGGTTTACAACTCACCCGGCTGCCCGGCGGCATCCAGACGGCCATGTTTGCTGAACTGAAAGAATCGATCATCGGACGCAAAGTCGGCAACACCCGCGTCATTCCGGTCACCAGCAAGATACTTTTTGTCTTCATTCTTATCATTCTTGTCTCGAATCTGGCTTCAAACTACATCAACCTGATGTTCAACCGTACCGAGCTGATTTCACAGATGAAAGACCTGCTCGGCAAAGACCTGCGCGACATCTACACGTTCTGCAACAATCAATATGAGATATTTCAACTGACGCGCGATGAAAAGAAATCACTCGACGCCATTAAGCTCAAGGGCGCGGCGCAGCTGAAGAACTCACGCGCGGTCGTCTTAGGTGTCAGACGCGACCAGAAATATTTTTTTACCGCGAGCAAGATGGCGCAGGTGATGCCGTTTACCGACCGCGCATCGCTCGATTTCATGGAGCAGAACCGGTCGAAAGGCAGCGACGAAGGTTTTCTGCCGCTCAAAATCAACCAGCACGAATATTTTGCCGCCTACAAGTATAATCCCAAGTGGGATATATATCTGGTACGCGCAGAAGAAGAAAATGAGTTCTACCAGAAGCAACGCGAGATATTCCGCAATGTCAGCATCATTATCGGCGTGATTACCTTTTTGAGTGCTGTGGTCGGCACCATATTACTCAGGCGCATTCTGCGCTACGTGCGGCAGCTGACACGCAGTATCATGCGCATGGCAGAAACGCAGCAGCTCGAAATCGTCGACCTGAAAAAGGCGCCGAACGACGACATCACCTATCTCGGCATGGCCTTTAATTCGCTGTCGAGTACCGTCAACAACCTCATCACCATTTTCCGCAAATTCGCCAATCAGGACATTGTCATCAAGGCATACCGCGACCGCGAGGTCAAACTCGAAGGTGTGCAGAAGAACCTGACGATCATGTTCTCTGATATCAAGAGCTTTACGTTTATCACCGAAACACTCGGTACCGATATCATCCGCCTGCTTAACTTGCACTACGATCAGGCAATCCGCCAGATTGTGGAGCACGACGGTATTATCGGCGCCATCATCGGCGACGCCCTGCTTGCTGTTTTTGGTGCGCTCGATGATGTCGCCGACGAAGCCGAAGGCAGCCACCGCAACAAATCACTGCAGGCTGTGCTCGCCGGGTATAAAATGCAAGAAGTCGCGCGAAACCTGCGCGCTGAAATGACGGCTAAGCGCGACGCTATACTCAAGAAGAAGGGCAAACTCACCCCCGAAGAAGAGCGTGTCTACAAAGCGGTGTTACTTGAGGTCGGCGTCGGTATCGACGGCGGTGAAGTTTTTTACGGCACTCTCGGCTCGCATGTGCGTATGACGAACACCGTCATCGGTGACAACGTCAACGCCGCCTCCCGTCTTGAGGGGCTTACACGCGTCTATAAAGTGCCCGTGATCTGTTCTGAATTTGTGAAAAAAGACATTGAGTCGAGCGCCGAGGCGGGCGATGCGGATATCTATTTTCAGGAGCTCGATACCGTGCAGGTAAAGGGCAAGACCACCGGCACCCATATCTACTGGCCGATACCGGCGGCTGAAATGAATGCCGCGATGGAAAAATATCTCGAAGCTTTCAGTCGCGGTCTCAAGCTCTATTACAAAGGCAACTGGCCGGCTGCGCACAAAGAATTTGTGCGCAGTAAGCTGAATGTTGCCCGCGTATTTGAAGAGCGCACCTACCGGAGCAAGGCACCGGCCAAATGGAACGGCATATGGGAAATGAAAACAAAATAAAGCCCACATCGCAGCGTTCGAAAGAGCTGCTGGAAATCAAATCGCGGTTTTTGCCGTCTGATATAGAAGACCCGAATGCGCGTGCAGAAGTATATGCACTCGACAAAGAATTTGCCGCGGCGGCAAAAAACCGCTCGTGGGCATTTTATCTGATTACCTTCGGCTTTCTTGCCGCGATCGTTGCGGCCACGGTCATCATCACAAAACTCGTACAAGGCAAGCATAACAAGGTCGAGCTGGCGATTATGGAGTTTGAAGAAATCAAGCTCAAAGATATTCTCAGTGCAACTCGTAACGATGAAAAAAACCTCGAGATTGCCCGTCGCGAACTCGAGTCACTCAGAATCAAATACCGCGAGGCCCTTGCCGAACTGAAAGAACGCCGTGCTGCAGAGGCAGAAGTTGCCCGCGTGCGCGCCGATTACAACGGAAAAATCTCCGCGCAGCAGAAGACGGTTGCCGACTACGAAGCCAAAGTCGCCAAGCGGCACCGTGAAATGAACGAAGGGGTGGCGAAGGTCGAGGGTGTGCTTTCAAACCACGAACGCCTGATGAAGCTGCGTTTGGACAAACAACAAGCAGAATACGAAAAGAAAATCGCCGACCTGATTTTGCGCTATAACCCCAATTTTACCGAAGCCGAGCTGCGCGCGATGGTCGCACGGGAAAAGTCTGCATCGGCCGCAAAACCCGCGGTTCTACAGCCAATGCCGGCCGAAATTACGCGCGAAAAAATTGCCACGAAAGAGAAGTTCGACCGCCTGCGCGCGCTCGAAAACGAACAACGTCGGCTGATCGCGCGGCTGAGGCAGGTGCCGTATATCAATTCAGTATCCCCGGCTCTGACGGGCATCGACCGCCGCAATCAAGAAATCACCGCCGAATACGAGGCACTGCTTGCCGAAACTGTGAAGGTACTGCGCCGCAAGAACGAGGTGATCGGCAATTACCGCTCGGCGCTCAAAGAACTCACCGATCGCGAACGTGAGTATGGCTACATCATCGATTCGCGCAATCCGAAGAAGTTGCGCGTGTATCTCAACCCGTCGTTGCGCGCGAAGGCAGGCCTTAAGGCGGGCGTGTTCCGCAAAGACGACGAGTTTATCGCCGACATTGAAATCATTTTCGATAATGAGGGCCCGTGTGCCAAGGTACTGCGCGTTGCCGAGGGTAAACAAATCGGGGCGTTTGATAAAATCTATTTAGAAGACAGGTAGGATCTCATGCGAGTCGTAACACTTTTACTTATCGGGGTACTGTTCACCGCCGGCGTTTCTGCCAATAAATGGGAAGAGCAGCGCTTCAAGATTCTCCATTCGAGCCAAGAAGATGAGAAGACCACGCTCGACATGACCGACGGCGAAGGGCGGCCGCTGACCGTACATTTTACCGGTGCCCCACCGGAAAAAGTCGTTGCGATGATTAGCTCACTGCAGAAGAGTTTTCATTCTTGGAAATCGATGCAGGTGAAATCGATCCGCTACACGGTGTTTGATAGCGGCGTCGTCGAGGTGCAGGTTTTTCCCTCTTCTTTCAAAGAAGACAATGTCGATTTTATGCAGTACATTCCGGGCCACTTGTTCTTTGTTTATAAAGATCAGCTACAGTACAGTTTTCGCCTCGAGATTAACAAGCTGTTCGTTAAGATCAAAGGCTATTATACCGACGAAGCGGACCTGCTCAAGAAACTCAAACAAGCGGTGAAAGATCCGCAGGGTTTTATCATCAAACGCGACCCCGAATATTTCATCGGCAAACTCGAAAAACTCGAAGAAGAGCTCGAAGCGCAGAAGGGCGAAGTACACCGGCATAAAAAAGAACTCGAGCGCCTGCGCGCGGTGATGGCAGCGATGCATAACACCGGTGTGTTTTCAGGCCCCGAAGCAATTCCGGAAAAACTTGCCCTACGTGTCATTGAACTGAAAAGTGTGAATCCTAATTGGAAACGCGAGCAGATTCAGGAACAACTCGATCGCGATAAAATGGAATACAGCAAGAAACAAGTGAAACTGATTCTTGCTGTTTACTTCAGTGTGTTTGAATAGTCACGCGCTCTTAGAATACTCTCAGAAATTTTAACTGAAAGTATACCGGAATCGCGGCGAAGCCCGCCGGAATCACGACTGAATAGAGCAGGCCCACCTTCTTGATCAGCGGCGTGTATTTTTTATGATTCAAACCGAGTGACTGGAATGCGCTCTGGAAACCATGGTTGAGGTGAAACGCCAAGAGCAGCATTGCCCCGACATAGAACCAAGCATAGAGACCGCCCCAACCGGTTTCAAAAGCAGACCGCACCGTATGGTAGAAGGCCGTGTTTGAGGGTTCGTAGATGCGGTGCTTCAGCGTGAATGAATTGATGTGGATAATGAGATAAATGAGAATAATTGAACCCGTGAGCGCCATGTATTTCGAAAAAAATGACTGCACCCGGCCGCCCGAGCCACCTTTGTAACCCACAGGACGCGCAGCTTTATTCTTCAACGTCAGCAGAATACCTTCTGCGATGTGCACGAGAAAACCCGCGACGAGAGTTACTTCAAGAACGCGAATGATTGTCGACGTACTCATAAATACTGAATAGGCATCGAATGCCGCACCGCCGTCATTCTTGAACAGCAACAGGTTGCCGATCAGGTGCACCGGCAAAAAGCTGACGAGAAAGAGCCCCGACAGGGCCATCAGGTATTTTTTGCCAAGCGAGGTGGCGATGAGTAGCGGAGATTGTGCGGTTGAAAGCGACATGCGCCAGCGCCGATGATTTGAACGATACGAAAAGGAGATTTTATGCAGTTACAGCTCACCCGCATTTCTGGTTTCTTTACATCGCGCTTTGCGGGATTCATACCCCTGCTGCTTTTTGGGCTCAAATGCTGGCAGTACCGCCATGCCGCAGACTGGCCGCAGTTACTGTGGTTCTGCAACGCGGCCAATCTGATACTTGCCGTAGCGCTCTTTTTGCGTTGGGGTAACGGGGTATTTATCTGTACGGTTTTGCTGATTATCGGGCTGCCGATCTGGGTATTCGACTTTATCGTCAACGGGGATTTTCATGTCGTCTCGGTGTTTACGCACGTATTAAGCCCGCTCATCGGCGTATTAGCCGCCCGGCACATCGGCTTCAGCTCGCATGCCATTTGGCAGACGCTACTGCTATACGTTTTTCTGCAGGTGATGGCGCGGCTACTGACGCCGGCACCACTCAATATCAATGTGGCGTTTGCAATTTATGCGCCGGTAGCCAAACTGTTTCCGAATTTTTATGTCTATTCGGCAAGCAACATGGTGGGTTTGGGGTTATGGGCATGGGTTGCGCACCGGCTGCTCCGCAGACGCTTGCCGGTGCCGCGCGCGTGAATTTTTCAACGCCCTGCTAATGTCGGGACGCGCTCTTATTCTCGTTGATAATGTGGAACAGCTGGTCTTTGAGGTGCAGCCGCTTCTTTTTCAGGTCTTCGAGATAGGTATCTGAATCGGCGTTGCCGTCGCGCTCGAGTTTTTCGACCTCGTGGGTTACCTTGCCGTATTCCTCGGCGAGCTTGTGAAAGTGCGCGTTCGAGCCTTTGAGTTTGATGATCAGTTCGCGGTGCTCAGGAAATTCATGGTGAATGTCGTGGTGTATTTCTGTCATGGCATCCGTTGGCAGAGCGCGGCACAGGGCGTAAGTCACTTTTCACAGTGAATGATCCCGCAAGGCTGCGCCTATGCTGCCGAAGACGGGTACGATGAATCTGCGTTATCCGGTTTTGTTCGTGCACGGCCTGTTTTCGAGCAATCGCACCTGGAAAAAAACCGCGCGCGTTCTGGCCGAAGAATACGACCTCGTGCCGGGTGGCGTGCTGTCTGTAAAGGGCGCCAACGGTGAAGCGCAGCCCAAACCTGCGGATTTTTATCTGTGGAATTTTTCGAGTAACCACAGTATTTCGTACCGCCGGCAGGCCGAAGAATTATGCGAAGGCATTGCGCTCATACGGCAGGTCAACGGCGTCGATAAGGTTGTCCTTGTCGGGCACAGCATGGGGGGGCTGGCCGCGAGGGCGGTGATACAGCTGCTTGACCGGCAAGACGTGCATGCGCTCATTACAATGGGGACACCGCACTACGGCAGCCCATTGGCTCTGCTCAGGGAGTCGACGCACGGCGAGGCGAGGCGCGTGATCGGCAAAATACAGAAGCTGTTGATGCGCTCTGAACGCGCAGGGGATGAAAAAGCCGGACTGTTTCGGCGTATGTTCAGGCGCCTGTTCCGCATATCAAACGAGGCGCAGCGTGAAATCGACGATTTCTTTTCGAGTGAGGCGTTTATCGAACTTGCACCGGGCAGCGCCGCGCTCGAAGAACTCAACCGCGCGCCTCTACCCGACCACATTCACTATGCCTTTATTACGGGCAGTCTCACCGGCTTTTCGGCGTTTGCCAGCGACAGCGAGCGCGCTAACTATGCCCGCGTGCGCCGCTTTTTCGTTCGCGCCGCAGAAAAAATTACACAGGGGCTTGCCGGTAAATACCTCACTGGGGCCTACGATGAGTTCCGTGCATACGCCGCGCGCTACGCACCGGAAATCAATTCTCTCGATCTTGCGCGACTCATCGAAAGTGACGGCGCCGTACCCGTCGTGAGTCAAATACTTGCACACTTCAGAAATCCGCCGCCTGTTGCCGCGGTACTGCCGGTATTCGCCGCGCACACGCGGCTCACGAAACGCCCGGCAAAAATTTTCCAGGCACTCGCCGTCTGTGGCGTGGTTGGGCCACGCGAGCACCGGGCGTAAGCTTGGTAGGGGGGCTGCGCCGCCCCATTGTGCTAAACTTGACAACATGAATGGCTGACCATATAGCTCCATAGACGAATAAAAGACCATTATATCTTTTATTGGAGGATGTATGTTGCGTTATAAGGCGGATTTACTTTCGGTATTCTATATGATTGTCACAACGGGAATTCTCGTCTGGCACTGGATGCTGCCCGAGTTTAATGTTTTTCTGTTTATCGGCGCGATGCTCATGGCCGCGCCGTGTTTTGCGATGGCGCATAACCATAACCACAACAACATGTGGAAGAGCCATTTTCTCAATCGCCTCACCGATTACTGGCTGACGTTGTTTTACGGTTTTCCCGTCTATGCGTGGATTCCGACGCACAACCTCAACCACCACCGCTTCGGCAACAAAGACGGCGATTACACCATTACCTGGCGTTTTTCGGAAAGCAATAACCTGTTCACGCTTTTGACTTACCCGATCATTAGTGCGATTTACCAGCAGACGCCGACCAGCCAGTTTCTCAAACATGCCTGGAGAAACGATAAGCCGCGTTTCTTTTTTTACATGAGCGAATACGCGTTATGGATCGCTTTCATCGGTGGGGGGCTCATACTCGACTGGAGAAAAGCCCTGTATTGTATCGTGATTCCCTCGCAGTTTTCGGTGATTGCGGTGCTGATGATAAACTATATTCAGCACGTGCACTGCGACGAAGAATCGGCCTTCAACCATTCACGCAATTTCACCGGTTTTGGCAGTAACCTGTTGCTCAACGCCGGGCTGCACACGGCGCACCATGAAAATATGCGCCTGCATTGGAGCGAACTGCGCGCCGCGCATAATGCGATCGCTGATAAGATTGATCCGCGGCTCAAAGAAAAAAGCCTGCTGTGGTATATTATTCGTACCTATGTGCTTTCGCTGGTGATTCCCGCCTTTCGCTCGAAGCCGATGCGCACACAGCATGTGCGCCGTGCGGGTGCTGCCGAAGAAGCGCTGATGTCAGAATACGGTACCTAACGCACCGGTGAACTGACTATGCAGCTGAAGCTTTGATGCTCTGTTCGACTTCGCTCGCAATCTCGCGAATCAATTCTTGATCGTTGATGTCGTCCGGGTGAAAACCCGGGCGAAAATAACTGAAGAACGCATTCACAAACTGGCGTGTCAGGCCGTTGCCCGATGAGGCATCCGCCACGAGGTCTTTAAGAACTTTTAGCACATCGACCTCTTTTTCTTGCGCGAGCAGGTAGACAAAGCCGAGCCCCACCCAAGCCGGCATTGATACCGCGAGAAACAGCAGGCCGCCGATGCGCAGAAAGTAATTGTCATCTACCTCACGCAGTACATTAAACGCCACATGTTTGTGTTCGATCTCTTCGATGGCATGCCAATAGATAAGGTTGCGCAATGAATCAGATTTAATGTTACGCACGCGATCGTCGGTAAGCGCATTGTGTGCCCATGTCGCTGTGTAGTGCTCTGCCGCCGCGGTGATCGACAGCGAAAATTTGGGTGAAAACAGAAAATTCGTGATCGGCTCAATCAGCGAATAGTTCACCCAGCGGTGTAACTTGAGATAATTCTGTATTTCAAACTTGCCGCCGACAATCTTCTCGTTATAGAATTCATGCACCCGGCCGTGTTGTACTTCTTGCCCGATGAAGGCCTTGATGTCGGCAATGAGGCGTGCGTCGGTAATCTGGTCTTTGTAGGCGTTGACGCTACGAATAAAAAAGCGCTCGCCATCGGGAAACACCAGACTCAGCGCATGGAATAGGGTTTTGGCAAACACGCTGACATCCTGCCCGGGTGTTAGGTCTTCGAATGTCCATTTGGGCGCACGCACTTTGAGTTTTTTTCCGCCGCCGGTACGCTCTGCGGCAAATTGGCTTTCTGAAAACATATTGCTCCTTTTGTGTCTATCAGAGGGGCAATAACCCGCCTGCAGACAATTCAGGATAAAAAGACCTTAATTTATTTTAAGGCGTCAAGCAAAAATGAACATTTGTTCGCTTTTGCCTTCGCCGAGACCTTGGCCCCGCCGATAAAAAATTCCCGAACGAATGTGTCGACGCTCTGCAGAAAGTATGCAATGGGGCAGCTTGACTGGCACGAAATGCACACTGCATGTTACTGATCTGCACAGCAGCGGCGTCGGCGTGGGCCAGCATGCCAAGTTTGGTCGTGTCTATGTACCGTTTGCTTTTCCCGGCGACCAGATCGAGGTTGAGCTCTTGCGTGAAATTCGCCCCGCGCAGTGGCGGGCAAGGCGGATTACCCCCGTGCATGATCATTGTGACGCAGCTGGCCGCTGCGGTGGTTGCCTGTGGCCCGGCGCAGCGTACGCGGCACAACTCAATGCCAAAGAAAAACTGCTGCGCCGTTTGCTTCAGATGTTGCCTCAGCTTGCGGCTTTGGATATCTGCACTCATGGCAATGTGACTACCATTGAATTCCGCAACCGCATACACCTGCATGCGCGATTTTTTCGCGGTCAACTCGCGCTCGGGTTTTATGAACGCGGGTCGCAGCACCTCGTCGAAATACACGATTGCCCGGTGGCCGTGCCGGCGCTGCGCCAGCTCATCGGCCGGCTTGCGCAGATACCCAAGGCCTACACCGCGGAAGACTTTGGTTTTGGTATCGAACTCGTTGCATATGCAGAGGAGGCGGGTCAAACCGAACTGATTCTATACGGCAGCCCGAAGCGCCATGAATTTCTGCGCCAATTCGCAACAACTCTCGCCTCGCAGATGCAAACGCCGGTGCTGCTGCATCAACGGGAATTGCCTGTTGCATTTCGTCTCTGGCAGCGCGCGCAGGGAATAAATTTTTACACAGCGCCCGGCTGTTTTCAGCAGGGAAATTCCGGACAGAGTGACTTGATCCGCGGGCTCATTCTGCGGCAGGCGCACGGGGCGCGGGTCGTTTTTGATCTGTTTTGCGGCAGCGGCAATTATTCGCTAACTTTGGCAAAGGCCGGTATGCAGGTCTTCGGCTGCGATGAGAACAAGATCGCGATCGCGGTGGCGCAGGAAAATCTGCGGCAGAATCAAATTGTCACCGCGCAATACATAGAGGGCGAAGCCGCCACCATTCTCGGCGAGCGCGGCCGGCACGGTTGGCCGCAGTCTGCCGATCTGGTGATACTCGACCCCGCGCGCTGGGGTATCGGCAGGGCAATTCCGGGCATGCTGGCGCAGATTAGGCCACGGGTGATTGTGCTGGTATCGAACCACCTGCAGGCTCTCGCGACCGATGCCCGCTTGCTCAGCAAAAATGGCTTCGTGCCGCAAGAAATCCACCTTGTGGATTTTTTTCCCCATACGCCACATATGGATGTGGTGACAGTGTGGCGGGGTGAATTCGATTGACGAGGTGTCTGAAATTGGTTTTTCGTCTTGCACTTTGTGTGCCGCAGGCACACAAAGTGCAAGACAATTAGCAGCGCCCGTAGCTCAGCTGGATAGAGTATCAGACTACGAATCTGAGGGTCAATGGTTCGACTCCATTCGGGCGCGCAGAACTGGACAGTTGCGAACCTTTGAAGTTCGCGACTTGTCCAGGGAAATCAAGGGCGTCGAGCAGGATGTTCATGGGATCCTGCCAGATGACCGTCAGAGATTGGTATTTTGCATCGAGGACGATTTCCCGCGTCGTTTGGCGGATGATCTTGAGCTGGGATTCTCTATTGGAATTGAGGTAGATATTCGGTAAATCGAGGATCTTGTTCATGGCCTTGGATACCTCAGATAGTATCTTGGGTGTCGAAATCGTCTCGCGTTTTAGCTCGGCCTTGATCTTCTCGCCCTGAGCAGTCAGTTGTTCAATCTTGTTTATTAAGACTGCTTTGTCAATCTCCGCTTCTGCATAGAGATCTAGCAACCTTTCCTTTTTGCGGTTTAATCCTGCAAGCTGTCGATTTAGTGATCTCGAAGTACCAGAATCTTGTTGCTTGTTATTGCGCGCATATTCGTGCAGCCGCTGCTCCAGTTTTTCTGCTGCTCCGCGAATAAAACCGAGGCTTGAGAAGGCGGTATGAATCTTGGTCATTATCTCTTCTTCACGCA
>JAEUSA010000210.1 GCA_016788945.1 Leptospiraceae bacterium | reverse complement strand
TGCAACGTTGAGCCGCGCTTCTAACCGCGACGCACATGCCGCGCTCGAATACTGGAAAATTGCTGCGCTATCTGCAAATCCTTTGCGCACCTTGTCGCGCGGTCAATTACAGCGCTTTCTCCTCTCGCGCGCGATGCTGGTGAGGCCGCAGGTGCTGTTGCTCGATGAGCCGTTTACAGGTCTCGATACCGCGAGTGAGAATCGTCTCGCGGAATTTATGCGCTCTGAGGCCGGGCGCGGCACTGCCATTCTCTTTTCAGAGCACGACCCGGTACGCGCGCGGAAATTATCGCAAGCGGCGATACATATGCAGAATGGAGTCTGCGAGCGGTGAAGCTGATCTGGTCGTTGATTGTTAACGAGTTGCGCCTCTACCATGCGCAGCGCGGCCTGCAGTTTGCCTTCATTCTTGCATTGGCGCTACTGGGAATCTTTCGCTTCGGCATTCCGGTCGATAACGTACAAAGCGCCACGCTGGAAATTTTTCCCGCGGTAGCTTACCTTATTGCCAACCTGCAGCTGCTGCTCATGGCAATCGGCTGGGAAAGTGATGCGTATGCGTATCGGTATTACGCTATGAGCGGCATTCCCTTGGCGTCTCTGTTCTTTGCCAAGTCGATTGTCAGTTTTCTTGTGCAGATTCCGCTGTGGTTGTTCTGCATCGCCGGCTTTCTATTATTCTTTCCCGTTGAAACGCCTTCAGTAACCATCATGATCGCGATGTTGGTTACCTGTTTGCCATTGGGCCTGGCGCTGGCGCCGGCTGGGCAACTCATCGCAGCTATGGCACAGCACAGTACACAAAAGAATTTCCTTGCGATTGCGCTATTCCTTCCCCTATGCTTGCCGGTGCTCATCGCTGCGACAGGGCGATTGAGCGCGGTAATACAGGGGCTCGACCCTCTCCGTTATGACGCGCTGCTTATCGCCGCTGCACTGGTGTTTTCGGGCGCTGGCAATCTACTTTTTGGTTACCTGTTCGAAGAATAGTCCCGAAAATCTAACGTGGGCTTAGCGCGCGTAGTTACTCAGATTTATGTCGCATCATTCACTATCTGCGGGCTATTACCTATTTTTTCTCTGAATGCAGAAAAGCCCTCACGCCGCGATGAATTACAATACTACCGGCGCGAGTTCGAAGCGGGTTACAAATATCCGATCTACGATACGTTGTTTGAAAAAATCGTCTGGGAGCGCAAGGTATCGCACTTAGTTATGGAATTCCATAACCATGAATACCGCGTCACACTGCTCATGATGCAGGAATACCCACATAACTATAAGAGTGAGACCTATCCCGTGTACTTCGCTTTTAAGTCATTTACCGACGCCGCCCTTAAGTTTGAGCAAATGAATCTATTTTTGCGCAACAATGGTGTGATGGCGATCGGGTTGAACGGAAAACGAATAGTTAAGGAACGGGTATTGGTGCAACCGGTTGGCAAGGCACCTGCGCGGCCCGTATTAACCGATCCGCCGGGTAATAAAGCCACTGACCCGATTCTTACCCGCGAAGATTTGCCTCGTCGATTGCCGATAGAGAAGCGCTACGATTCAGCGACTTCGCGCTAAATCGTTGCAGGTGTCAGATTAGGCTACTTCTTCTGTAGCCGCTACCGTCTTGCCGCCCTTGGGCAGCTTTTCCTTTTCGGCGAGCAATTTTTTGGCAGTGCCATCTGCGTGCGCTTGCCGTACCTTAGTTTCAATCTCATTGCAGATTTTGGGATTCTCGATTAGGTACTGGCGTACGTTCTCTTTGCCCTGGCCGAGCCGGTTATCATTGTACGAGAACCAAGTGCCTGATTTCTGCAGCACGCCGACATTGACTGCTTCTTCAATAATTGACGACTCGCGTGATATACCGTGGTTAAAGAAAATATCGAACTCCGCTTTTTTGAACGGCGGCGCGACCTTGTTTTTGACAACCTTCACGCGAACATGGTTGCCAATGGTCTCTTCGCCTTTGGTGATCGATTCCACACGGCGGATATCCATGCGCACGCTCGCATAGAATTTCAGCGCATTGCCACCGGTAGTGGTTTCTGGTGAACCGAACATCACACCAATTTTCATCCTGATCTGGTTGATAAAGATAACGACGGTGTTTGTTTTGTGTATGGCACCGGTAAGTTTTCTGAGCGCCTGGCTCATCAAACGTGCCTGTACACCCATTGTCGCCTGTCCCATATCGCCTTCGATTTCTGACTTGGGTACGAGTGCCGCGACAGAGTCGATGACGATCACGTCGAGCGCGTTTGAACGCACAAGGGCTTCAGCAATTTCGAGCGCCTGCTCACCGTTGTCGGGCTGTGACACAAGCAGTTCGTCGATGTTCACACCGAGACGGCGTGCATACGACGGGTCAAGTGCATGTTCCGCATCGATAAAAGCCGCCATGCCACCAAGTTTCTGTGCTTCGGCAACAATATGCAGTGTCAGCGTCGTCTTGCCAGATGATTCTGGCCCGTAGATTTCGATGATACGGCCGCGTGGTACGCCACCGACACCGAGTGCGAGGTCGAGAGAGAGTGCGCCGGTCGAGATCACGGGTATCTCTTTCATGGCATCGGCGTTGAGTTTCATCACCGCGCCCTTGCCGAACTGTTTTTCAATCTGCACGAGCGCTGAATCGAGGGCCTTTGCCTTTTCGGCGGCCTCAGCTTTTTGCGCCGCTGTTTCCGTTTTTTCTGCCATGGTGAGCGTGAGGGCTCCATTTTTGGCCGCTGTGTCAATCATTATTATGTCTCCTTGTGTACAATTTTTGTTCAAGTCGGATTTCCCCTGTGCTGGGAAAAATACCCGTTCACAGTAGAAATCCGCCCTATTTATATAATACCAGAAAATGCCGTTTTTTTCTCACACAGACAGAAAAAAATTCTGGCCGTCGACAGACTTCTGCCTGACTTGCGCGAAGTATGCTGATCGATAACCTGCTACGGGCCTTCATTGCTGCTGGGGCACTGCTATTGATGGCGAGCGCTGTCGGCCAGTGGATAATACCGCGCCGCACTTGGCGTAATATCGGTTATGCCATATTTCTTTCTTCGATCGGTCTCATGTTGCTTGGCAACGCAAATGTGACAGCCTCATTGAATTATGAAATCCCCGCTTTGGCGCTCGCTGAAATTCCCGCGATCTATGCAATCGGTCCGGCGTGTTACATCATTTTCCATGAATCAGTTTCTTTGCCAAACCCGGTCGGCAGGGCAGCGCGGTACCATCTGCTTTTACCCGCCGTGATGATTTTTATGACGATACCCTACCTATTGCAGCCGGCAGCGACCAAAGTGTACGCCATACGCGTGGCGATGCAGCACAAGCCCGACGTCTATCATGTGATACATGTCAGTGGAATACTGTTATCGGGCACCTATTTCTTACTCATGATGGGGCGCGTATTGCATCTGTTCCGTTGGCGCATCATACGCGATGAGTTCAGTGTGCGTGTGCTGTTTCTTGTGTTCTTGTTCGCCGTGGCAATGATTTGCTGCGCCATTGTCGGTTTCAGCCAGCAAAGTTTTGCCGGCGCGCGGATAGCCTGCGCATTAGGCAGTGCCTTCGTGTTCGGTTTCTACATCCTGGGCTTTCGGCATGCTGCCGTCTTGGGCAACTACCAAATAAAGATTCAGTTAGGGTCTCGTAAGTCGCTGCTCAAGGCAGATAAGCTGCCCCCGTTGGAATCGAAGCTAAATCATCTGATGACGGTTGAGCGGCTGTATACAGACCCTGACCTGTCGTTAAACATACTTGCGCAAAAAGTCGACCTATCGCTCTCGCAGCTATCTGAATACTTGAATTCGGTAAAAAAAGTAAACTTTCACCAGTACGTGGGCCGCTACCGCATCGAAGCCGCACAGAAACTGCTTGGCGAAAACAATCGGATGTCCGTTATTGAAATTGCCTTTGAAGTGGGTTACAACACACTTTCGTCTTTTAACCGAATGTTCAAAGCGATTACAGGCAAAGCACCTCGCGATTTCAGGCGTTCGGAAAAAACCCAAGAAGGTTAGCTACCAAATTATCGCGCTCGCGGTTTTATAGGAATCCAAAGCTCCTCTTCTGAATCAGTCGCGTCGTGTTTGTACTTCTCCCCCATAACGGCGAAGTGCGGCCGCTCATCCAAAAGGTAATCCGACTGCGGTAACCAGACACCGAAGATGTGTTGATAAGTTTTGGGGCCGTCGCTGGCAGGCCCGCGGTGGATGAATACTGCGTAGAGACCCGCGGGCGCAGCGAAGGTTTTCATGCCTTCCGGTACCGCGGTGATTGTACTCACTTCCACGAGCGCCCACTTTTCAAACTCGGTCGCCGGGTTGAAGGGATTAAAATAATTTGCAGGGTAAATTTCTCCCGAATACAGTTCGGAGCTGATTGTATGGGGGATTTCTGCGCGCCGCGGCATGAAACCCCGCCAGAGTGCGACAGTCTTATTTTCCGCGAACGACATCCGCATTGACATGCCGATGAATTTTTTTTCGGGGATTTGCCGGATTTCAGGGTTCATGGTAGATGCGCCTCAATCAAGAAGTGCTTCAGGCGGGCGAGGGACTTATGGCTTCGGCCTGTTGTTTCAGCAAGTAGAGTGCGCCATTCCAGTAAAAGTTCACATGCGGGTAGGCCGCCTCTCCACGGATATTGCTATGCGTTAACGCCAGCCTTGTTCCATCGGGAGTTGGCGTCAGCTGGTATCGTATGACCGCATAATTTTCCGGGGTATCTGGAAGCCGTGAAACTGCGACCCAGTAGCTGTATGCAAATTCCCGTTCGCTATCGAATTGCAGCAGCTGGCCGCGGCTGGTATATTTTTTCCCATTAAAGTCGCTCGTCACCGAAAAAGATTCCCCCGTGCGCCAGCTCGATTCGATTGCGAGGTCTTTTTGCGACATCCAGAGCGGCATTCGTGACGGGTGCGTGAGTTCATACCATACCCGGCGTGCCGGGGCCAGGATGACGATCTCTTTTTCTAAGGAAGTCATTTTTTCCAATCTATGCCCGGAACCGATTGCCGTCAATTTTTGAGATCAAGGTGGGTCCGCATGCAAATCCGGACGCTGCCGTTAAGAAAAAAAACAGGGCAATTCC
>JAEUSA010000429.1 GCA_016788945.1 Leptospiraceae bacterium | reverse complement strand
GACCATGCCGGCATTTTTGGTGATCTGGCTGCCGTCGACCAACTGCATGACGTCGAAGGCGACCGACTTGTGTTCGATCTCCTCGGCCGCGTGCCACATGAGCAGCGCCTTCATGTTCTCATCGAAACCCTCCATCGCATTGATTTCAGGGTCGATCGCCACTTCGGCGAGTGTTGCCGTATAGTGTTCAAGCGCGCAAGTCACCGCGAGGGCGAGTTTTTTATACGTTTCTTCGCCGAACACCTTGCGGATGGTCCCTTCCACGGTTTCGTACGCGTTTTTTGCGTACCATGCATCATACTCGCGCACCTTGACGCCCTGGCTTTCGAAAGTATCCCAGATTTTTTCATGCTGAGCCATGTGTTGTGTTTCTTGGCCGATGAAGCCTTTTACGCGTGCCTTGAGCTGCGGGTCTTTGATTTCGTCCTGAAAGAATTTGACTGAGCGGATAAACAGCTTCTCGCCCTCAGGAAACACCACGTGCAGACTGTTGAGCAGGTGGGTGAGAAACGGGTTACCGTCGGCGTAATATTTGGGGAAATTGTTTTCGAGGCCAAATTCGGGCCGGCGGACCTGTGGCATATTCATCTTGATCACATTTTCTGTACTCATTTTTCCTCCTATGATGCGCCAACGGGTTTTCCTCGAAAACCCGATGATCAGAGGAGTCGGCGGACACGAGTCTTTATTGCCGACTCCATTGCAGGGGTGCATAGTTAGCGCATCGACCAACTTTGCTATGTTGCACCGCACCCTTGGACGGGGAAAAGCTATCAAAAAGCGAACAATCCGTCAACATTTTTATGAACAATTGTTCATCTTTTAAGGCCTCCCGATGCCGTTGCAAGGTAGCACGAGTACCGAGCAGCGGCAGGGTTAATTTTGTCTTGGTAACTATAAGGGTATGCCCAATAACCGGTGTCGGGTTCCTTTTTCCGTTTCTGTGCGGGTATAGATGAAAGTCAGGAAAGAGAATCGTTTATAATTCTCTTCGGTTTCATAATGCCACAATAAGCCATAAAGGCTGCCATACGAGTCAAATTTGCGGTCGGGGTATTTATTGTGATAATAGAGAGATCCTAACAAGACACCGAGTGTCTGATCGTAAGCGTGCAGATCGCTGTTTTCGTAATACAATAGGCCGAGCAGTACCGCGCGAAAGATGCTATTGCCATTGTCATGGTTGCGAAATGCGGCGAGCAGAAATGGCAGGTACAAGTCACTGTCATCGCCAGTATGTGAATGCCACCAGAGCGGCAGCAGATGATGGCGTACATAACCGCTTCTCGGCACATGCTTGTAACCGCTGGCGAGCGCAATATGCCAGCTAAAGGCATGTTCCTCATCGGTGTAATTGAAACCAATGCCATACAGCAAACGGAACTCGGTAGAACTTTTAGTGCGTTCATACCAGAACGTATAAAGCAGAGCATTCCAAGAGTATGTGCCGAGTGACTCATTGTAGGTTCGTCCCGCGATCAATGGAATCATGTCTTTGCGGTAACCGGGAGAACTTTCGTGGTAATAGCCTGCAATGAAGCGTACATGGCTGTTGTCATTCGCACGGCGATACCACAGCGGCAACAGCATCGACACTGTTTCTTCGCCGCCCATTTCAGGGGCGAGCGTTTGCGTTGAATAATAGAATGGAAACAGGTAAAAATTGGCGTAACTATTATCGCGAAACGCCTTGCGATGAAATACTAGCGGAATACCGTAACTCAAATGGTGTGGCGTATCATAACGATAGAATAGCCATGAGGTAAACGAAGAGGTATCAGACGTGCCGTTATAGACATAGAGGGGTGATACGTGGCGTGTGGCAAATTCGGGTGAACTCGAAATCTCGTTGGTGGCGGCACCAATAGAAACGCGTTCGGCGGTTTGCCATCTGTGTCGGTAAAAAAACGGCATGACAAAAACTGAATCGTGTTCTGCGCTGCGTAGATAGAATACCGGGAAAAGCCAAGTAACACCCTCTGAGCCGCCGCGGGCAAAAGTTTCATGCGATCGATAGAATAGCGGTATATAAAAATTCCCGTAATTGCCATCATGCCGCGCGCGCCGATGCAGCAGCAGAGGAACGCCAAAGGTTGTATCGTGTTCAGACGAAAAGCGATAGAAGATCCATGAATAAAATGAGGATGTCTGATTGTGCTGATGGTAATAATACAGGGGGGAAATATGCCCGACCTCGCCATATGTTTCGGTCGTTGCGGTCGCCGCATCGCCTTCAACACTAACGGGCGTATTGGTTTTATGCGCGTAACGATAAAAGAAAGGCATCACGAAAGAATCAGAGGTCGCCGAAGTGCGGTGGTAGAACAACGGAAAAAGCCATGTGAGATACTCAGTATTGTTATTGGCGTATTTTTGCCGTGAATGATAGAAGGGAATCAGATAGAAATTGGCATATTGGTCATTCTTTAATCGGCGCCGGTGCAAAATCAACGGTACGCCAAAGCTTGTTCCTGACGGTGAATCGGTATAATAATATAGCCATGAATAGAAATAATCGCGCCCTTGGTCGGCGAGATAGACATAAAGCGGTGAAAAATGCCCGGTGAATTCGTCTTCGCGTTCAGAACTGTGAAATCGCCAGAACACTGCGGCAAATGTAAACAGCGTTTCGTGGCGCTTGACCGTTTCTTCTTTCTGGTTCAGCCTGAGTTTGCGCTGTGAATCGGTGCGTTGATAATAGAATGGCAGAATATATGTGGTTGCCTGCGAACCGTCGTGATAGCGGTTCAAGTGCAGCAGAGCCCAGACGCCCCAGATATTCTCCACATCAGTGCGGCGCCGGTAGAAAAACCACGATTGCGTGTTGAAGTTTTCGCCCTCGATGCTCGTATAGTGCAATGGAGAAAAATGCGAAGCCGTTTCGCGCCCGTTGATCTGCCGCCATTTGCTCCAAAACACCGGGAAAATGCGAAAACCGCCAAATTGCGGCGAGGTATAACGGTTGTAAATAGGCCAGAGAATCGTTTGTTCGGAGATTTTGCTTTCGCAATCGAACTCGTTCCAATAACCGATGATGAGCCATGAAGATATTTCGTCTGTGCATTGTGCCAAAGCGTTGGTCGTCGCGGTCTTGCCGGGTTCTGGCAGGCGGTGAAACTTTTGTTGCGTGCCGTAGACCGGAAAAAACACAAGGTAACGCGTGTCTTCATCTTCGTATTTGACATAGAAAGGTATGATCGTCTGCACTCCCTGATTATTCTGTGCATTCCAAGTGAGCCAGCTGAGCGGTAATAGCCGAAAATGGCGGTAATGATCTGATTTTTCGTACGCTGAAACACCGAAGAGAAAATACAGGCCGAAAAAGTTCTCCGAATCGGCACGCGTGCGTTCGCGTTTGCGAATTAGTCGCGCCTTCTCTTCGCGCGCAACATTTTGTACCACAGGCGGATTTTCTGCGGTGACGGGTTTTTTGCCCTTTGCTGCGGTTTTTGCCCTTGTTTTGGTCACGGCCGGCTTTTGCTCGGGTGGTGGCGGCGCCGGTGCGGCCGGTCGATCTTGCAGGCGAATGGTATCGCGTGATGAAACACGGAACAGATTATAGAACCAGCCGAGATCCCAATCGACCATAATTTTTTCGCGACTGAGCTCTGCGCTCACCGGCAGATGGGTGAGTTTTTCTTCGGACAGCGAAATACCGGTCAGGTTGATATGGAATGAATAATCGGCCGTGTTATAGTTGAGATAGAGGGGCAGAAAGAGTCTGAAGTCGCTGTTCTCACCGCTGAGCGATATATACAGCGGCGAAAGTTTGGTCGACGTTTTGCCCACTTCGGCCGAATAGAAAAAAGGCAGAATCAGCCAGGTTGAACTCTGTGCGGTGTTGTGTACCCAGACAAATGGAATCAGATACGAAGCCCACGATTCATTACCTTCGCGCGAGTAATAATAGAACGGTAGAGCGTAAGTCAGCAGGTCATCTTTTTGCCTGCGATGCCGAATGAGATAAAGAACATTAAAGTCACTTTCTGCCGTGTTACGGGCATACCAGAACAATGGTGTCAGCAGAAACTTGTCATCCGCGTTTTTCGTTGCGTAATAAAAAAGAGGAAACAACAATCGGTACCGCGTTTGGTGGTCGTCATTGTGACCGTAGTACCAGAGCCAGAATAAGGCAGTGTGGTTATAGCCGGCGCCGCTGCTGTTCATGTACAGCGGCGAAAGGAAAAAACGATCTGTGTTTTGCGCACCGCCCTCTGCGCCAACGGTCTGTGGTTTCTGCGAATGCCAGAATAATGGACTGATGAAAAAGCTTTCATCGTCGCCGCGTTTCGACCGGTAATAGAGCGGAAACAGGCCCGTGTAACTCGCTGCGGAACTCTGATCACCGCCCCAATAGAATAAATAGAGCACTGTAGAATTGCTACGCTGTCCCGTAGTTTCGTTGGCGTAAAGCGGAGAAATGAAGAATGAAGAGCTGCGCTCGGTTGCATGCGCGTCTTTGGCTGGTTGTGTCTCGCGCGAATAAACGAACAGTGGCGTGGCAAAAAAGCGCTCGCGGTCAGCTCGCTGCGAATGATAGTAAACAGGCAGAAGCCCGCTATAATTTTTGCCGCCGTCACCGTTGGAACCCATGTAAAATAACCAGAGGACTGCTGTGTCGTGTGCGGTTCCCTGGCGTTCACGATAATAAACCGGCGAGAGGAAAAAAACGCTGCTACCGTCTTTTGCCGTGTCGTAATAGTAGAACGGAATGGTGTAAGACAGTGTGCTGTCGCGCAGCGAGCGTTGCCGGAAAAAATAAAATAATGTCAGATCACGTTTCTCTTCGCCGCTTTTCCACAAAATGAGCGGCACCAGCGGGATGCCGAGCACTGTGTCTTTTTCTCCGCCGTTTTGCTGGCCCCCAGCTGAAGAATACATGAACAGCGGCGAAACCAACAGCCTGTCACCTTGATCGTTGAGGGTATTATAATACAGTGGGAAAAAAACCGAGTAGTTGCGCCCGCTGCTGCCTCCGCTTCCCCAATAATAAAGCCACAATAGCGATTGATCATTTTCGCTGCCGTCAATTTCACGGTAATATACGGGGCTGAGAAACAAATAGCGGTTATCGTGTTTGGCGCTCAGAGAATAGTAGAACGGCAGCAACCGGCTGCTGCGGTAACGCGGGTAATCGGTATATCCGTAAAGCCACAGCGCATGAAACGATTCGTGATTCTCCCATTTCTCTTTCTGAATAAAAAACATGCGGATCGGCAGTTTTTCTTCACGCTCGCGGCCATAAATTTCGTGCTCGCCTTCGTCAAGATCGCGCCACGAGCGTGCCTCAACCGCAGAAAAAGATACGCCAAGCGCAAAAAGCGCCAAGAATCTTATAATGCGTCCCGAAACCGACCTCCTGCCGGTTTCGGGACTTTGCGCGGCTAAACCGCGCGCGATGCCTCCGCGCATCGCCAAGCGCGCGCCCAAGATTTTGGGACGCGCTCTCAATAAAAACCTCGATCGGGAAATTGCCATGGATATGGATAGTACGGAATGAACTGTGAACTTAGGCCACATTTTCCCGCGGGATTATTATGGTAAAGCGGGTAAATGCTCCTTTCTTAGATTCGGTTGTTACGGTGGCTGCTATGCGGCGCGCGTTTTTTTCCACGATGCTCATACCCATGCCCCGACCTGCCATTTCAGAGACCGATTCGCGTGTGGAGACTCCAGCGAGATAGATAAACTGCATTTTTTCATCATCCGTCATCCGTTCGGCCTGTTCGGCCGAAACGCGTTTTTGGGCAATGAGCTGCTGTACCAGCACCGTCAAATCGATGCCCCGCCCGTCGTCTTCGAGTGTTACTGTGAGTTTACCCGAATCGGTAGAGGAACGCAGAACGATTAAACCTTCTTCGCTTTTGCCGGCGGCTACGCGCTCTGCAGATGCTTCGATGCCGTGAATGACGGCATTGCGTACCATCTGGACCAAAATATCTTTGAGAGGTTTGCGTATTTCTGGGCCAATAGACTGGGGGGAAAAACCCGCGCAGTCAAAGCGCACCCGCCTTTGCTCTGCGTGCGCCGCTTTCTCGATTGCCTTCTGCAGCGCGAGGACAACAAAATCTGTCTGCTGTTGCGCGGAGATTTCTGTCTGAAACGTGGCGATTTTCGTGAGCCAGCCGCGCAGTTCATCGGCGAGCGCTTCGAGTTCGTTCAGATCGCGGTCGATGCCTGAAAGGTCTTCGGCGTCGGGTAATCCGCGGTGTAAAATTGCTTCGATCGAACTTTCCATCTGGTGCGCCATATCGGTCAGTGACTGAAAGTTTAAGAGCGACGAGTTACCTTTTACAGAATGTATTAATCGGTAGAAGTCAGCGAGTTTTGCCAAAGCAGAATCAGCGTCTTCGCTGGATAATTCTGCAAATATCTGCCGTGCCGTTTGCAGATCTTCATCGAGATCGCTCAAAAATTCGCTTAAGGTTGCCGGGTTGGATTGCAAGATTGCGAGCAACACTTCCATATGTCGCCGGTTCTGTTCTTCGGTGCGTTGCAGTTTTTCCTTAAGTTCGACTTCTTGCGAAATATCTGCCACCGTTACCATCAGGTGGTCGACTCGCGCGTCAGATCCCATCACGCGGCTAAAATAAAATCGCAGATATTTCTTTGCCGCCGACTGATTAAACGTGGCAGCAACCCGGTTCAAGGGGTTCAATTTCAGCAGCACGGCTTGTTTTTGCTTCGGATCAAACATCAGCTCGAGAAACAGCTGTACTTTTTCCACCACCGCCTTGTCGAGAAATGCGGCAATGGCGGGCAAAAAGCTCTTGCTACGCAATTCGTCCTGTTCAAAAATACGGCAGAGCGCTTCGGAATGACCGGCGCCGATGATGTAGTTGTCGCGCCCCCGGTGCAGAAGGAACAATCCCTCTTCGACCGCGCGCAGAATCTGATCTGTTTCAGCCTTAGCCAGGGCGAGTTCTGCAGTGCGTTCGACGACTTTGTCTTCGAGCGAATCTTTTTCGGCAGCGAGTTCTGCGTACGCGCGCGCGTTTTCGAGGCAGACACCCACCATGCCAATGAACGCCGACAGCATTTCTTCATCTTCGTGCGTAAATGAACCGCCGTCCTGTTTATTCAAAACCTGTAGAGCCCCGATGTTCTTGTTCAGGTGATCGCGCACGGGCATACAGAGAATCGATTGTGTGCGATAACCGGTTTTCATATCGTTATCGCGGTTAAACCGTGCATCTGCGTATGCATCGGGAATATTTACTGTCTCGCCCGAGTCGGCGACAAAACCGATGATTCCTGAGCCGCGCGGTAACCTGATTTCGGAGCCGTCGAGCGTCACCGAAGCGTATATCTCATTGCGCGCTTCATCGATCATGAAGATCGACGCTTTGTCTGCGTTCATCACAATGCGCGCTTTGTCGAGAATTTCGCCTAACAGCCGCTTTACATCTGTTGAACCCATCAGCGTGCGCGATACCTGCATGATGAGTGAAAGTTTATTGAGGCGGTTAACGACGAGTTTAACGTCGCGCGCATGAATGACGCGGCGCCCTGGAAGGTCTTTTACAAGATCAGAAACCTGTATTTCGCTTTTGGGTATCATTTGCTTACGAGGGCATTCACCGCGCTCCACGTCGCCTTGTCGGGTAGTGTTTCGTAGTCATAGATTCGCCGCAAGATGAGCTGCGCCGACTGGTCGTCATGCCGCAGCTCGAGTATGCGCGCATAGAGTTTTTTTGCCGAATCCATGTCGCGGCCGATGAAAGCGGTCAACGCCTGTTCGGCAATGCCTTCGAGTTCGGTGTCCTGTGGCGTTGCGGCGGCGCGTTTTCCAAGAATTTCATAAATCCGCACACCATGCGATTTGCCTTTGACCGCAACAATGTCGAGTGCACGGCCGATAATTTTTTCTTTCACGAGCGCATAGGTGGATTCACTGGCGACAATCGAGGTATGATAGATCTTGTTGATGCCCTCGAGCCGCGAGGAAAGATTAACCGTATCGCCCATCACGGTGTAGTTCATGCGCTCGGGGGTGCCGATATTGCCGACCAGTACCGGGCCTGTGGCAATACCGAAGCGCGTGCGCAGATGTTTTGCCCAGTAGCCATGTTCGGCAGATTGCGCCAGTTCACGCAATGCATCGACGCAGGCAAGCGCCGCAAGGCAGGCATCAATCGCATGCTCTGCGTCGGCTGCCGGCGCGCCCCAGAAAGACATGATGCCGTCGCCGATAAATTTATCGATTGTGCCTTTGTGTTTCATGATCGCGGCTGTCATGATCTCAAAATATTTTCCGAGTTTCTGCACGAGTTCGGTCGGTTCAAGTTGTTCGGCGAAACTGGTAAAGCCGGCAATGTCAGTAAAGAGTATCGTGAGCGTTTCGGTAGAACCTTCAAGCCGTGCTTCTTTTCCCGTCTTTAATAGATCGCGCACGAGGTCTTTGGGCACATAACTCGCAAATGAACGTAGCCCACCTTTCATGCTCTGCAGGTTCTGGTCCATCGCATGTATTTCTTTGAACATGCTGCCGTTGGTGCCGCCGCTTTCAATTTCGAGCCTGCCGACTTTTTCCATATCTTGCGAAATCGAACGCAGCGGGGTTGAGATAAGGCGGGTGAACACCACCGCGAGCATTAACGATAACAGTATAGCAGCGAACGATATAGCATACGCGCGCTTGTAATTCTCTTTGACTTCAACAATGCCGCGAAAATCGTTTTCAGGTGCGATGATGCCGATTACCCATTTGAGACCTTCGTCGATCTCAAATCGCGAATAACTCGCGAGGTGGCGTTCGCCGTTGATCTGTAAGCTGAAACTGTGTCGGTCACCGTTTGACGATTTGCCGTCGCGGTCGAGTTCGGCAAAAAATGCCTTGATATTTGCATCGGGAATATCGGCGACCGTGAGAATTTTGCCTTCACCCCTGCCGCCGGTTTTGCTGACCACTTTGATCGTCGGATGCCCCAAGATTTCGCGATTTTCAGTGAAAATGAATATGACGCCGCGCTCCGATACTTTTGATTTGGCGACGATTTCAGACAGGCTGTTCAGATCGAAGTCGATCGAGAATACACCGCGCAGGCGCTTGTCGGCGCCGTAGACGGGCATCGCGCAGGTGATGCCCGGCACCCCCTGCTCGAAAAAAATGTATGGCGGTGTCCACACGCGTTTTCCGGATTTTTTCGCTAGCTCATAGAACGGGCGGTTGCGGGGATCATAGCCGGCATTGGGGTCATATTTATACAGGGTTTGGTTGCCGCGCAGATCGACATCGTACTCAAAACTTTCGGTCTTTTTCCCCTTGAGCCAGCTGATATTCGTGCGCACGATTTTACTCGAAGCATCGGGGCGGTAGGCGCCGACAAATGTGCCGTTTTCGTCACCGAAACTCACCCAGCTGTAATCGCGGTGTGAGCGCAAAAGCTCTGCATAGTAACGCGCCTGCCAGTTATAATCCGTAGCTAACAGGCCACGCTGGTAGAGGTTCTGCAGTGTCTCGATATCGGGTATTGCCTCGCGAATCACATTGCGCGTGTCGTTGATACTCTGGTTCGTCGCGTCACGAAACAGCGCCCAGCCGAAATCTTCCATCGTGCGGCGCGTGTTTGTCAGCGTAAAGAATACGATCAATCCGCCGGTGATGACGACCAAGGCCGGTATGGCCACCAACAGGCTCAGTTTAAACTTCGTGCGTGGCGTGCGGGGTTGTGGCATCTCAGCCATTCATGGCTCCATTTGCGAAAACACTGCGCGCGTCGACGGTATTATTACACCTGCATATTCGCCAGCGCTGATTCAATTTCAGCAGCCATTTTCGCCGCCTGCGTTGATCCGCCTTTGGCGAATGCCTTCAGTGCATCGCGGATCGTTTTCACTTCGCCGAAAGAAAGTTCGCTCGCGGTGAAGGTCTGTTTATCGGCGTTTTGTACGAGTTTCATGGCGGTGGATTGCATGTGTACTCAACACGGCAAGCGGATACGTACAAGGTACGCTAATAATAGGGTGGCAAGAAAGCTTCGGCGCCTATGGCAACGCGATGCAATAAATGCGCTTGAAAATATCACAGGCCATCGCTGTCGATGCAGTCCAGCTCGTGCCGGTATGAAAGACCGTTCCGGTATCGGCAGTTGAGGCGTTTGTGCCGTCGGTCCAACCGGCGCAGTGGGTAGTGCCGTTGGTTCCTCCCAAGGCCGTGCCCGTCCATACGTCGTTCGCCACTGCTGGGGCCATAGCGCCGTTTTCAGTAAATTGAGTTGCATTTGGCAATGCGGGTGCGTTGCCTAAAAGACCGGTGGCAGTCGCTTCATAACTGGTAAAGACCGGTTGCATCGCCGTATTGTACCAGGTGAATGCACCCGTTGGTGAAGTGCATGCATTGCCCCCGCCACCAAGCATGCGGCATCGTGCCCATTCGACAGATGTGGAAAGCCATGCGATGAAGCGGCGGTCGGGTCCCATGCGACGGTGATGTTGCGCAGCGAGCGCGGTGCAGACACAATCGGCACGAGCCAAGCCAGAACCGCCGCAACTGCCCGCATTGAGGCCAGTCAAGTTGCCTTGTGTCGTCTGTGTCGTGGCAAAGATAAACAGGCGGTCGCTGTAGCGCTCCTTCTCTCCGCCCGGATTTTCAATTTTTTCGAGCAGGTCATAGTTATTGCAGGAAATTGCTAAGCAGAGTATCAGAGTTGTTTGGCAGATCGCCGAACTACGCACGAACGATACGGGTAATATTCTGATGCACAGTCAAGGTGAATTCGATTGGCAACGCGAAATGGGGCTGCGCGGCAGGTCGCGAAAAACGCGCGCGAGCAAAATGCGACGTCGAATAACATTTGCAAATCCAATAGTCCCCCCGTTCGCCCGACAAACTTTGCACCGATGGAACCTGTCCTCCAACACATCGAAGAAATTGCCGCAGGCATCGGCATACCCGCCGACGCGCTGACGCTCTACGGCCGGCACAAGGCCAAGGTGCCCTTCTCGCTCTACGACGCCGCACGCGCGAAACAGGGCAAACTCATTCTCGTTACCTCGACCACGCCGAACAAGGCAGGCGTCGGCAAGACGACGACTTCAGTGGCGCTCGGCCAGGGTTTGCGCCGCCTCGGCAAGAATGCGGTCGTCGCGCTGCGTGAACCGTCGCTCGGCCCGGTCTTTGGCATGAAGGGCGGTGCTACTGGCGGCGGCGCCTCGCAGGTGCACCCGACTGCCGACATCAACCTGCACTTCAACGGCGACTTCCACGCGATCACCAGCGCGAACAACCTCATCGCGGCGCTCGCCGACAACGCGCGCTACTACGACAAGGGCAGTGACCCGCTTAAGAAAATTCTCTGGAAGCGCGCGATCGATATGAACGACCGCGCGCTGCGCTCTATCATCACCGGCCTCGACGGCAACGGCGGTGCACAAGAGACCGGCTTCGACATCACCGCGGCGTCAGAGATCATGGCGATACTCTGCCTCGCGGCCGATTACGGTGATCTCGCAAGGCGGATCGATAACGTTCTGGTCGGTCACCGCGTATCGGGCAAACCTTTCCTCTTTTCTGAACTGGCGTCGACGGGTGCGGTCATGGCCCTGCTCAGAGACGCGATGCACCCGAACCTCGTGCAATCCACCGAGGGTGTGCCCGTGTTTGTACACGGCGGGCCGTTCGCCAATATCGCGCACGGCTGCAACAGCGTCAGTGCGACCCGCCTCGCACTGACCTATGGCGACTATGCGATCACCGAAGCCGGTTTTGGCGCCGACCTTGGCGCGGAAAAGTTTCTCAATATCAAAGCGCGTCTCGCGGGGCTCGAACCCGCCGTGACCGTCATTGCGACGGGCTCGATGTCACTGAAACTACACGGCGGCGCCGCGGAAAAAGATATTCGCGCAGCAGATGAAAAGGCGTTGAGCAAGGGCCTGCTCAACCTCGCGCGCCATGTGCAGAACATGCAGCAGTTTGGCCAACAGGTGATTGTCGCTTTCAACCAGCATGACTTTGACAGACCCGAAGAAATCAAGCTCGTGCGCGACTGGTGTGCCATCTATGGTACTCGCTTTGAGATCAATGAAGGCTATGCGCGCGGTGGCGAAGGTGCAGTCGAACTGGCAAAACAGGTTCTCGAGGCCATCGACAAGAAAGAATCAAAGCCACTCGAGTTTACTTACGCATTACCAG
>JAEUSA010000337.1 GCA_016788945.1 Leptospiraceae bacterium | reverse complement strand
AGTCTTGCGCCGGTGCGACGTAGAACAGGCCGTGAAATTTGAAGCGAAATAAGTCGCCGCCCTGCGGAAACTCATTGCCGCCCGCATGGCGCATCAGTGTATCCCAGATATCGAGGCCGTGGTCTTCGTACTTCCACACCTCTTCTTTGCAGAGATCGGCAAGCGGTGTGCCGTATACGCTGACCCCGTTTTCCGGGGCAGCGCTTTGAACTGCTGCCGCTTTATGCCCCTTCGCATAAGCTTCGGCAAAGATTTCTTCGAGGACTTTTTTTTGTTCTGTTTCGAATTCCATCCTTGCCCCGGCTGTTATGCTTCGGCCTCTTGCCATTCGTCATTGCGCCACACAAGAACATTGACCCAAAAGAGCAGCATGCCGGCTGTCAGCGCAAGAGAGGCAAACACGACGAATCCCGTGGCGTAACTTTGCGTCATGCCCTTGAGTGATCCCAAAAGGTTCGGTAGCAAGAAGCCACCTAAACCGCCGAACGCGCCGACAAATCCCGTGATGACTCCGACTTCGCTTTTGAAGCGCAAAGGGACGAGCTGAAAGACCGAGCCGTTTCCGGTGCCCAGCGCCAGCATCATGACGATAAAAAGCGCAAGGGTAAATTCGAGACCCGGCATCAGCGATATGCCGAGCGCAAGTGTACCGATGACGACGTAAATGCCCGTTAGCACGGTCACGCCGCCAAAACGATCGGCAAGGTAACCGCCGATTGGTCGCACGAAACTTCCCGCCATCACGCATGCCGCAGTACAATTACCCGCAGTGATTTTATCTAACTTAAACTGGTCGGTAAAAAAGATCGGCAGAAAACTGGCGAGCCCGACAAAACCACCGAATGTGATGCTATAAAAGAGAGAAAATAATAGAGCATCGCGCGATTTTATCGGCGCAAGGTACTGCACGAGAGTCTTGGGTGCACTTTTGAGCGGGGCATCCTTTGCCAAAAAGAAGAATGCTATCGACATCAAAAGCATCGGAATAAGAGCGATGCCGAAAACCCCATGCCAGCCATAGAGTTTGGCGAGGCGTGGGGCGAAAAACGTCGCAATGACCGTGCCACTGTTGCCTGCACCGGCAATGCCCATCACGAGACCTTGGTATTGCGGAGGATACCAGCGGCTGGCAAGCGGAAGCGCGACTGCAAAACTTGCGCCGGCTACACCTAAAAGTATACCCAGACCGTAGATCTCTGTCATCGAGTCAGCACCCAGCCAACCCCAAACAAGCGGAACAAGGGTTACCAGCTGCCCGGCCATAGCCACTCTGCGCGAGCCGTACTTGTCGGACAAGATTCCCATCGGAATGCGCAGTAGAGTGCCGCCCAATAATGGAATAGAGACCATAAGTCCCTTTTCTGCCGGAGTCAGTTTAAACTGGTCGGCAATAATCGCACCGAGTGCTCCGAGCATCACCCAAACCATGAAGCTGATGTCGAAATAAAGAAACGCGCTGAGGAGGGTTCTGAAGCTCCCCACTTGGATAAATTCTTTGAATTTTTTCATAAAAAGCGCGAAGCAAAAAGTGATCCAAAAAGCCCTGTTTTTCTTGACTTAAGTCAAGTTTTCGGGTGCTACAATAATTTTTTTATCTGTATTCCGTTTCAGAATAGGTCGCTGGGTATTGCGGCAGCAGCGCAGCGGCAAAGTATTGGCCGTCACGGCGAAAAAAGCTTCGTGAAAAAGCTGGCATGCGTTTTGCTTTCAAATCAATATGGCAGAGCAATCTCTTATCGATCTCGTCAAACTGCCGTTGACCGAACGCATCGATCTTTCAGGCTATTATCTACCGCCGGCACCCGATTATCAGATTCCCGCGGTGTCACCAGCGCATGCGGCGAAGAATTTTCTTAAAACGAAGTTAATACCCGATCGGCCATTGGCAGAGGGCGAGCAATACCGTTTCCATTTCGATGCCACCAAATGTATCGGCTGCGAGTGTTGCGTGGTCGCCTGCAATGAGCAGAACAATAATCCTGCGGATGTCACCTGGCGGCGCGTGGGTGAAATTGAAGCAGGAGTGTATCCTGAGACCAAACGCCTCTACCTTTCTATGGGATGCAACCACTGTCTTGAACCCAGTTGTATGTCGGGTTGCCCGACCAAAGCGTACAGCAAAGATGAAAAGACCGGGCTTGTTTTGCACAACGCCGATAGCTGCATCGGTTGCCAGTATTGCGTTTGGAATTGCCCTTATGGCGTACCGCAGTATAACAGCGAGAGGCATGTCGTCACAAAATGTGATATGTGCTCGCGCCGCCTCGCTGAAGGGCACGCCGACCCGACGACCCAGCGGGCCGCTGGCGCGGACAGCCGTCGGACTCCGGCCTGTGCCGAGGCCTGCCCTGAGGGAGCCATCTCGATCGAAATCATCGATAAAGAAGAATGGCGAAAAGAACACCACCTCGCCGATGCGCCCGGCATGCCCGATGCGGCGCAGACAATCTCGACCACGCGCATCACTCTGCCCGCAGATGTACGCGAGAACGGTATGGCAGTTTCTGCCTATAATGTGCAACCCGAACATGCACACGCGTCGCTCGTGTTTTTCCTTTGCCTGACTCAACTTTCGGTGGGTGGATTTATTGCGTTATGGTTGACCGACTTTCTGGCGCAGACTCTCGCTTTTTTTACTGTGCCGAAGACGGCATTGATGCCAATGGCGGTGGGCATGTTCGCCGCTGCCGCGCTTTCGCTCGGAACTGCGGTGCTACATTTGGGGCGACCGATTATGGCGTGGAAGGCGCTCAGAAATCTCAAAAGCTCCTGGCTCTCCCGCGAGATTTTGTTGTTCTCCTCGTTCTCGCTTGCTGCCGGTGCCTATGCGGGACTCTTTGTCGCGGACGCCTACGCGTTATTACGCGTTACAGCGCCTCTGCGACTGATGCTCGGCGGTGTTGTTGCCCTGTCTGGAATCATCGCCATACTTTCGAGCGCCTTCATTTATATGGTGCCTGCCCGGCCGGCATGGTATACGCCAGCAACGGTATACCGTTTTCTCGCCACGGCGTTTACTCTCGGGCCTACCGTCGTCGCTTTGCTTCTGCAATTGGCTGGCGTTGCTTCCTCGCCTCTTTATTTTTTTACCCTGATTGCGGGTGGTGTGCAGATGACAATTCTGGCGCGTAATTTTCTGCACCTCGGGTCATCGACAGAGCATGAACTCAAGGGGACGGCAAGGCTACTCACGATCAATTTTCGTCGGCTGTTCTATGCGCGATTGATCACGCTTTTTGCCGCAGCGATTCTGCTACCGCTGGTTTTGGTGAGGCTTGGTAATATGCTGCCCCCATCTGTACAACTGGTTTTCGGCGGATTCGCACTGGTGATGCTGGCATTCTCCGAATTTGCCGGCCGTTACCTGTTCTTCGTGACGGTGGTGCCAAAGAACATGGCGGGAGGATTCTTCAGTGGAAAAAAATAAATCCCTATTCCATAGATTACCCGCAGTCATCGGTCTCGACCATGCGGCGGAAAAGTATGCCTACGCCAACACCGAAGAATGGGGTATCATCGCCAAAGAAAAAGCCGCAGAAAAATGGGTGCGCACGACCTGCGGTTATTGTTCGGTCGGCTGTGGCATGTTTATTGGTGTCAGGGATGGCAAGGCCGTCAGTGTCAAAGGCGACCCCGGGCATCCCGTCAATTACGGTAAACTCTGCCCCAAGGGACTTGCCGAGCACCATTTCTTGAACGCCGAAAACCGAGCGAAATATCCTTTGTTGCGAAAAAAGCGCGTTTCGTGGAACGAAGCGCTGAATGTGATGGTGCAACAGTTCAGACAGGTGCAGCAAAAGTACGGTAACAATGCGTTGGGTGTTCTCAGCACCGGGCAGTTGGTGACTGAAGAGTTCTATGCATTAGGTAAACTGGTGCAGTTAGGCTTTAATACGCGCAACTACGATGGCAATACCACGCTGTGCATGGCTTCGGCCGTGGCGGGTTACAAGCGATCATTCGGATCGGACGGGCCTCCCGGCGCGTACGAAGACATGGCCCTCGCGGACTGTATTCTGCTCATCGGTGCAAATATCGCCGATAACCATCCGATTCTGACCTGCTGGCTCGCTGCGAATGAAAACCCGAACAAACACCTGATCGTTGCCGATCCGCGCGCCACCAAAACGGCGCAGATGGCCGATACGTTTCTGCCGTTGAAGCCGAGAAGCGATGTCGCTCTACTCAACGGTATTATGCATTTGTTGGTGCGCAACGGCAGCCATGATAAGGCATACATTGAGACGCACACCACAGGTTTTGACGCGCTCGTCAAATCGCTCGCGGCATTTACCCCGGAACACACGGCCGCAGTAACCGGGCTTCCGGTGCAGGCAATTCTCAAGACTGCCGCGGTGATCGCGCAGGCTAACGCACTGTTCGTCGGCTGGTCGATGGGGGTGAATCACTCAGACCAGGGCACCGAGACGGTGAACGCGATCAATAACCTCTGCCTGATGACGAAAAATATCGGCAGGCCGGGCGCTTCGCCTTTTTCGATTACCGGGCAATGTAATGCGATGGGGACGCGCGAAACTTCGTGCACAGCTTCGCTGCCCGGTTATCGCAAGTTCGAAAGCCTCAAAGACCGTGAAGACGTCGCGCGGTTGTGGAATGTCGATATCACGGAAATTCCCGATAAGCGAGGTTATGCATATCCCGATATCATCGAGGCCGTGGTGCAGGGGGAAATCAAGGCGCTGTGGATTATCGCCACAAACCCAATAGTGTCGTTTCCCAATCAGAAATTCTTACGCGATGCGCTGTCACGACTGGAATTTTTAGTGGTGCAGGACGGCTTTCACCCGACGCCGACGACCGAGCTTGCCGATCTGGTTTTGCCCGCGGCAATTTGGGGTGAAAAAGAAGGAACATACACCAATTCAGAAAGGCGGGTGAGTAAAGCGAACAAGGCCGTGAATGCCCCCGGTGAAGCCATGGCCGATTTTGATATTTTTCTCGAGCTTGCGCGCAAATTGGGTGTCGTGGAGAAGATTTATCCCGGCTGGCGCAATGTCGCCGATGCGTTCGGCGAATGGAGGCAGGTATCGAAGGGCCGGCTGTGCGACTATTCAGGTATCTCGTACGAGCTGTTGGATCAGTACGGCGGTATACAGTGGCCGTTTCCTGCGGAAGGAAAATCCGCGCCGGAGCAAACCCGCCGTTTATACGGCGATGGCGTCTACCAGCACGACGATCAGAAAGCAAAATTTTTTCCGGTGATCAATAAAGAGATGCCCGAATTGCCTGACGAACAATATCCTTTTGTGCTCAATACCGGACGTACCGTCGAGCATTGGCATACGATGACGAAGACAGCGAATGTGGAGATTTTGCAGAAGCTTTCGCCCGAGGCATGGGTAGAAATGAATCCCGCCGATGCAGAGCGTCTTGGCCTGCGTCAGGGAGAATACGTGCGCGTCGTGTCGCGGCGCGGTACCATAGAAAAGATTGCGCTGCGCATTACCGGCATCATCGGCTTCGGGCAGGTTTTTATTCCGTTTCACTGGTTCAGGACAAACGCCAATAACCTGACGCTCAATGCTTTTGATCCCTATTCGCGCGAACCCAACTACAAGCAGGCTGCGGTAAGGGTAGAGAAAGCGAGCGGTTAGGATAATACTTTGCGCACTGACTTTGATACGATTTGTATGTGGCGCCCATGAACGACATCACGCGTAAGAACCCGTCATTGCGTACCGCGACAGCCTCGGCCACTGTGTTGTGCTCGGCGGCGACTATTGATCTCATAGAGAAGAATCAACTGCCGAAAGGTAACCTGTTTGATGTCGCGCGTGCGGCGGGGCTTTTAGGCGCAAAAGCAACGCCCTCGCTGATTCCGCACTGCCACCCGGTACCGATCGAACATGTCGACATCAGCTTCGATACCGCGAAAGAGGCAGAGCAGGGCAAGGTCATCGTGCGCGTGTTTGCTCAGACGATCTATAAAACCGGCATCGAAATCGAAGCCGTGACCGCCGCGACCGTTACGGCGCTGACCGTCTTTGATCTGTTGAAACCGGTCGATACTGCGCTCGAGATTACGGCGGTGAAACTGCTCGAAAAAACCGGTGGCAAATCTGACCGTCAGAAACTCACCGGCAAAGGCCATACCGCAACCATTCTCGTCTGTTCTGATTCTGCAGCGCAGGGGAAACGTGAAGACTCGTCGGGTAAAATTATTCAGGTGGAGCTCGAAAAGCACGAAGTCAAAATTGCCGATTACAAAATTATTCCCGACGACATTGCAGCGATTCAGCAGCATATCAGGCAGTGGGCGGCCGAGGGTATCGACTTTGTCTTTACTACCGGCGGTACAGGGCTCAGCCCACGCGATCAGGTTGTCGAAGCCGTCTCGCCTTTGCTCGAAAAAATCGCCGACGGAATCGCTGAAAAAATGCGCCAGTATGGCAATGAACGCACGCCGCTCGCGATGTTCTCGCGTTCGCTCGCGGGGTCGATCGGCAAAACGCTTGTCGTGTGCCTGCCCGGCAGCTCTGCCGGCGCACGGGAGAGCCTCGACGCGGTTTTGCCGGCGATCTTCCATGCGAATAAAATGCTGCGCGGCGGTGGACATTGACCGGGCGAGGCGTACCGTGCTGAGCGTCAGCGAAGCACAAACCCTGATTCTCGCCGAAGCACGCAGCTTCGGAACAGAAAAAATTGCGCTCGAAAAATCTTTTGGTCGTGTTCTGGCGGAAAACGTGATGGCCGATCGTGATTATCCCCCGTTCAATCGTTCAGCGATGGATGGGTATGCGATTGTCGCCGAGAAATTCACCGCGCAAAAAGAGTATCCGGTTTTGGGCACAATTTATGCGGGAGATGCACTTGCATCGCCGCGCCGAAAGTCCGAAGCGGTCGCCGTGAATGGAGAGGGGAGTGTGAAGATCATGACGGGTGCTGCAGTGCCCGCACCCTACAATGCCGTAATTCGCCGCGAAGATGCGCGCGAAACAGACAGCGAGAGAGTTGCTTTTGCCGCCGCAGACGTAAAGTCTTGGCACAATATTTCGCGGCAGGGTGAAGATCTTGGTCGTGGAGACAAATTGCCCGTTGCCGGTCACTTCATAGACCCGATGGCCGTGACTCTGCTCGCTTCGCTCGGCGTGCACCGCCCGCTGGTGCATAAACTACCGCGTGTGACGATCATTACCACAGGCAATGAAATTGTGCCGGTGCACAAAAAGCCGAAGCCCACGCAGATTCGTAATGCGAACGCTCTCGCTCTGCGCTGCCTGCTCGCGCGCTTCGGAATTTTGCGCGTCAGCGAAAAACATGTCGCCGACGACAGAGTCAAACTGCGCTCGGCA
>JAEUSA010000320.1 GCA_016788945.1 Leptospiraceae bacterium | reverse complement strand
CGAAGATTTTTTTGGGCTGTTTTTTCCAGGGCATGTCGGGGTCAAATGGCACCTTCTTGCGCAGCGCGTCGATCGATGCCTTGTACCAGTACGCATCACCGGCAAAGCCGAGGCCGTCACCAAGCCCGTCGCGTACTGTCTGCGTGTCGTCGCCGATCAGGCGATCGGGGTGAAATTCGAGCATGTGGCCGAGGCCGCTACAGTTTTCACAGGCGCCGTCAGGTGAATTGAACGAAAACAGCCGGTGCGTAATCTCGGGAAAACTCAGGTCGCACGCCGAGCAGTACAGTTTTGCAGAAAAATTTTCTTCGCTCGTTTTGCCGTCTTCGGTTTCAAAGAGAATACTCGCCTGGCCACCGCCGGTAGCCTGTTTGAGGGCGAGTTCGAGCGAGCCTGCGAGGTGCATGCGTTGCGATTGCAGATTTTCTTTCTCGAGCACGAGGCGGTCGACAACAATGTCGATATCGTGTTTCTGGTTTTTTTTGAGTTCAATCTCTTCATCAAGACTTCTGATCTGGCCGTTAACGCGCACGCGCACAAAGCCGTCTTTCTGTATGCGCTCAAATTCGTGCTTAAATTCGCCTTTTTTGCTGCGCGCGATGGGTGACAAGATTTGCGCGCGCACCGATTTGGTGCCGGGTTTGCGCTCGAAAATTCCGAACACATGCGCGACCATCGTGTCGATAGACTGCGCCTCAAGGCGCGCACCACATTCGGGGCAGTGCGGTTCGCCGAGGCGCGCAAAAAGCAGGCGCAGGTAGTCGTAAATTTCGGTGACGGTACCGACGGTCGAACGCGGATTTCTTGCCGTTGTTTTCTGTTCGATCGAGATGGCGGGTGACAAACCTTCGATCGAATCGACATCCGGCTTCTCGAGCTGGCCTAAAAATTGCCGCGCATAAGCCGACAACGATTCGACGTAGCGCCGCTGGCCTTCGGCATAGATGGTGTCAAAAGCCAGCGAGCTTTTGCCGCTGCCCGAAAGCCCGGTAATTACGACGAGCTTTTCGCGGGGGATTTCGAGCGATATATTTTTGAGGTTGTGCTCGCGGGCGCCTGTGATCTTAATGGATTGCATAGTCAGGTAGGGAACTCCACGAACTTGCCCATAAAGCTCATGAACATCGCCGAGGCGCGCTGTGGCCGCGCCTTCGACAGCGAGACGATTAGCTGCTCGTCACGCATCGCCAGCATGAGTTTACCATTGAGCAACACATCTTGTCTGAAGTAATAGCGTATCTTGTCGACGCGTTCGATCCAGGTCATGATCTGTAAGGTACGCCCGGCGGGAACTTCGGCGAAAAAATTCGCGATGCTGCCCATATAAAAAGACGTTGTGTCCATTTCGACGATGCGGTCGTACGTGAGGCCCGTTTTCTCGGCGAACATCCAGCGGCCCTCTTCAAAAATACGCCACAGGCTCGCGACATTGTAGCGCCCGGCGAAGTCGCGGTCAGAGTAGGGCATGGTATAGTAGCTGACCACACGCTCGTTGTTTCCCGACCACGGTTTCAGATCGTCATAGAGGATTTCAAAATTCGCCGCTTTTTCAATACCGTCTAAAGCCAGCGGCTCACCGGCGCGCGTCGTGCGAGTTTCGAGCTGCAGGTGGCAGACGAGTTCTCCCGCCTGATCTTTAATTTTTTGATCCCAATGAATGACACCTTCGCCGCCGTGCGCGGCAGCGAAGGTGTCTACCTTCAGCTGCACACCCGGAAATTGCTGCCGGTGGAATTTGGAGTAACCGCGCATTGCTTCGAGATAAATCTGCTCGTTCTGAATACGTTCCTGATTGTAACCGAGTTTTGCAAGTACCTGGTAGCGGCCTTCGAGAGCAAATTGTTCGTATGTGCGGCTGGTAACGTGCCGCTGCGTATCGAGATCGGCAAAGCGGGTTATCGCTGTATACTCATGATGCACTTAGTTATCCTCACTTTGGCGGAAATCTGATGCGTCAGAATCTCCCTTTATATAAATGTCGATGATGGTAATCTCGAGCCGCGTGCCGACTCTGAGTGGAGCGCCCCAATAGCCCGTGCCGTCGTTGACGTAGACGAGCATGCGCCCGAAACGATAGAGTCCGCTGGCGAAGCGATAGACGAGGTGCACAACCCATGACCAGGGTATGTATTGCCCGCCGTGTGTGTGGCCCGAGAGCATCAGGTCATACTGCTTCTGCTCTGCACTGCGCGCGAAGATCGGCTGATGCGCGAGCAGAATTGCCAGATCAGAGTCTGCGCGCTCCGGAATTTGCGGCAGGTCGGCGGCAAAACGCGCGGCGGTCGGGTCGCTGATACCGGCGACAAAGAGCTTCGCATTTTCTGTTTTTACAATTTCACCGCGGTTGATCAACAAGTGCATGCCGAGCTTTTTGAATTCGGTAAGCCAGGTGGAGATACCCCAGTAATATTCGTGGTTACCGGGAATGTAGTAGGTACCGTGTTTGGTGCGAATGCCGGCGAGCGGTGCGGCGTCATGCACCAGCGCCGTGACATCGCCGTCGCCGATGTCGCCCGTGAAGCAGGCTATGTCGGCATTCTGCGCGCTGATCATGCCCGCCACTTTTTCTACATAATGCTTTTTGATCGCGCGGCCGATGTGCAGATCGCTCACCTGCGCAATGCGGACATGCCTTGTTGCGGCGTCGCGTCGTGTACGCGACCAGCGCGAGCCAAACCGCGGGCGGCGCCGTGCGGTACCCGCAAGCGGATAAACCACCTTAACGAAGCGGTAACGCGGGCCTAACGCGACTGCCGTGCGGCCCCAGAAAAAGAAGAACATGGCGAGCGCGATGATCGTGAGCGCCAGTATGCTGTCATAATGCCAGCCGCGCGGTAGCGCCATCGCAACCGTTGCCACCCAATGATCAGGGGCTGCGCGCAGAAATATACGGAAGAATTCGCTGAGTGCGGTAAATAACAGCAGCAGGCTCAGAAATCCCATCAAATTGTACGCGCTGGCTTCGAGCACCCGAGTCATCGGCCCGGTGAGTTGCGCGCCCGAACGCCTTTGCCATCTCTTGAATGGCAGCCACAACAGGTTGGCGACCATAGCAATGAGCACAATCCACAACGCTGCGCGTACCGGCAGTGGCCACTCGGGTTGCACCAGCCGGTGGCCGATGTAGACGATGCCCAAGAGAACTAAAATGGTCGCCGTGATGAGAAAACGGTACATTACGTGCTAAGATGCCATTTAACCGCTGCTGCGCACGCGCAGCAGCGGTTAAATGACGATCCACTTTACGGAGACATTGTGGAAACGAGTTATTCGGAAGAAACCCGGGAACAGAAGTTACGCGATTTTCTGGCCAGCGAGAAATTACCCGACAAGGTATTGCCGGCGCTGAACGTCGCCTTAACGCATAAGAGCTTCAGCAATGAAGTACGGCAGGGTTTTGACCCAGGCCTCGACAAGCACAACCAGCGCCTCGAATTCCTTGGCGATTCAGTGCTCGGTCTTGTCATCGCACACCATTTTTATGCTTCGAAACGCAAAACGGCTGAAGGTGGCTTAACCCGGCTCAAAGCAATGACCGTCTGCGAATCGGCGCTCAAGCGGGTGGCCGATACTCTCGAAATAGGCAAGCTACTGCGTATGGGTAAAGGCGAGATCGCGACCGGCGGTCTTACACGCACATCAAATCTCGCCGACGCGATGGAAGCCGTCATCGGCGCTATTTTTCTGGCGGCAGGCTATGAGGCGGCGCAGAAGTTTGTGCTGCGCCATTTTCGCGAAATTCTCGATAACCCCGAAACTGTCGAAGGCAGTAAGGATTTCAAATCGTCCCTGCAAGAAATTCTTGCCAAACACCACCAGCGACCCGAGTACCAGCTCGTCGCCGCCGAGGGGCCTGACCACGATAAAGAGTTTACTGTCGCTCTTATGATCGGTGGTGAAAAAAAGACGACTGGCGTGGCACGCACCCGCAAACAGGCCGAACAGGGTGCGGCGAAGGCTTATCTTGAGAGTATGCAGAGGCGGGGCGGGTAGTGCTTGTTTTTTCCGGGCGCACTGTCATTACTGCTCAGTTTCATGCGTCACACTTCCCTTAGTGAATATCTCCGTCATTTTGTGGCCTTTCAAATACAGCACCGTTATAGATGACAATGGGAATAGTTGTGTACCGTTTTACTTTCAGCTCAAGCAAATAGGCGTGAAGCAAATCCGTATTCGGTATATTACGATACAGGTCATAGACAATGTATTGAAGTTTCTTTCTCTTCACCAGCTTAACTGCGTCATTGGTAAAGGCACAACCGATATTGCCAAAAATGAGGGCCGTTTTTTCAGGAATTTTTGGCGGAGTGATATGCGATGCAATACCCTTGAACGGGGTGGTTAATCCACATCCGCCTTCCTTGCCGCCGGTTATGGCGCTCAGTGCCGAAAAAGCGTTTGCGCTGACGCTTTCATGGGAATCACTTACGAGTTTTCGCACCATAGGTAAGAGCGGTTGCCCCTTTTCACCCATGTAGTAGATTGCTGCTAAGGCGCCACTGCGAACTGCCCATTCAGGATCGGACAAAGCCTGTTCCATCTCCGGCAATGCCTGATCGAGATATCTGGCAAAGGAGTGCAATGCATACGCGGCCATGATGCGGCTATTTTTATTATCTGAGCGCAAATAGTGCAAGAGCTTCTGAAGATTCTCAACGGATGGCTTTGCGGCCAGCCCATTAATCTCTCTTTGTCTGGCATCATGCTGTTCCCGTGTATCGTATGTTTCGCGAGTTGTTCTGGTAGAGCATTCTTGAAAAGTTACCGCCACCATGATCAGGATTGGAAGTCTTTTCAAAGACTTGATTTCTCGCATAAACCGCGCTTGATTTCTCTCAAAAAACATAGCCCAAACTGAAAGTTAAAGCGATGCCACCCAAGCCTGTCCGAAAAGCGGTTCCGGTAATCTCATCGCCTGCAGTGTACCTGTAATTTGCCGCCCGTGAAAGAATCGTTTCAAAGTAGGGACCAGCGCGAAGCGTAAGGTCCAGAAATAAGCCAATTCCAAGTACCCATTTTTTACCCATCAGCGCACCAAGACCGTAGGCACTGATTTCTACGTCCCGTTTTTGCGAATCGGCGTCATTCTGTACTGTTGTACCATTTTGATAGTTAACAAATGCACCGACGTAAAACGTGTCGAACGCCTTGCTGAACAGCCAGCGCATTTGCGCCATGCCATCGTATTTCTTGCTATTCTGCGCTACGCCCGCTTTGAAGTCAGCGCCGCCTTCAAGTAATACGCTCAAAAACCAGAAGCGGTATTCATAATTCAGCGCGATCTTACCGAATTTGAACGGATCTTCGATGAGATTAAAATCCAGAAATCGGATGCCAATCGCATGCCGACTCTCCAGACGCCTGACCTCAAAAGGGCGCAATTGCTCATCGGTTGCCGCTGCTTGTGGCGTACCATTCGCCGGCACGGCCGGCTCTATCGCGCCCGCAATATCGCCCTCGATAGCGAAAGAATATGCTTTGTCCCCTACTCGCATCGTGACGTAACTGACCGAAAGGAAAAGACAGACACCGGTCGCGCTACCACCGCGGTTCAGTTGTACCGTGATACGCGCATCGGTGCCGCATTGGGCTTTGGCGATGGCGAGATTTTTTTCATGCCGGGCGAGGCGTTGCTCGCGCTCTGAATCAGCAGAGAAAACGGTATTTGGCAGAATAAACAAGAATGGCATAAGGCGCAATGTACAATAACGATAGACTTCAAGTAATCTCATCCGAACTCCTTCAAACCTAAAATTTTACATCAGTCTGCTCGCAACATTCGGCATGATGGCTGAATCAGCTGCTGCTCCAGTGTAATATTTGATCTGATTTCGTCATCCTATTATCTGCCTCAACAAACACCAACCCTAAATTCACAAGATCTGCGGATTTTTGCGCCGCTGCGGGGATTTTGTCGGATAAAAACGGGCCCCATTAAGTAGTTCCTTATTTTGTCTGTCCCAAAACCGATTCTTTACTTTAGACCACTTGCGAATGAGGCATGACTCTATAAAATTGATCGTATTTATCGGCTGCTTATTGCAATAAAAGTGAATAGGCTCATTACCGGTGGAACGCATATGAGAAAATTCCCGTTTAGGTTTGAAGCCACCCAATCTCGAATTCTTCATGATTCTGTACTTCACCTTCTTTTAACACCTTGGCCGTAACGACCGCAACCGAGAGCATCGTCACTTTTCGGGATTTCATCCTTGAACTCGTCATACTAGATGTATCCTGCTCTATCTTAGCGATTTCACAAATTTCTGGTCTCGTACATAAACCCAATCCGTGTGTGCGAATGTGATGCCGGTACAGACAAGAACCGAGAGAGTAAAAACAGCAAAAAGCTCCTGATGCAATTTACAACGCCACTGTGAAGGCATAAGCGTATTACAAAAACGGTATCGAGAATTAAAGGGCATATTTCCTGAGAATGATTTGACTATCTTTGCGCAAAATGGATTGTCGCAAATGTTGAGACTTGTAGTTTTTATCGCAATACTGGCTTCAGCGGAGATAATTGCAACTCCTGATGATGACCTCTTAAAGCGAGCCACTACCGGTGATATTGCCGGTGTGCAACGAGCTCTTGCGAAAAAAGCCAATCCGAATGCGGCAGAACGTAACGGAGAGACCGCATTGATTTTGGCCGCCCAGAATGGCCACGCGAGAGTTGTCCAATTATTGATAGAAGCCGGCGCGGATGTAAACGGCCCATTTTTCATCCGCTATAGTGCACCTTGGGGTTTTGACGATGGCTGGACACCGTTATTTATTGCTTCAAAGCGTGGTCATATTGAGGTTGTTAAGCTACTGATTCAGGCAAAAGCGAATGTGCATGCGAGGAATTTAAGCGGTAGTACGCCGCTTATTTGGGCGTCTACTCGCACCGGAAATGCCGACATTATCAAGCTCTTGATTCTATCAGGTGCAGATGTGAATGCCAAAACGAAGGATGGCGGTACGGCACTGATGGCCGCAGCATTGATCGGCGATCTCGAAATTGTCAAGCTCCTGATTCACGCAAAAGCTGACTTAAATGCAAAAAACAAGAAAAATGAAACTGCGGCGTCCCTTGCCGCGACGAACAACAGGCAGGAAATCGTTAAGTATCTTATGGACTCTGGTGCCAAGTAAGACTTGCCAGTCTCTCTGAGCAAATAGAACAAATATCTTGTATCTTGCGAGAATGTTCGGCGCCATGCCATCAAAGTTTACCCAGTGATACAGTTAATCAGGTTTGGCGCCAGCGTTAACCAAAATTCTTCCGAATCTCCGCTGATGATCTACCGTAAAATTGTACGTAGTATGATTGAGATACCCATATGCGGTGATGTGCGGTCGGGGGTCTCCCATAAAGTTTGTACCAAAATAATATCTTACATTCAGATCGGCATCAGCGTTAATAGGTACTTTAACAACTTCAGGTTGATTGACTGCATAATACGACGCAGTCTTAGATTTCCAAGAAAAGGCATGAAAATGGGCGTGTCAGGTGACGTTCAGACTTTTGTAACTTTTTCAACAACAATCACCGTCATAATGAACGTCGTGCCAATTCCCGAAA
>JAEUSA010000302.1 GCA_016788945.1 Leptospiraceae bacterium | reverse complement strand
AGGCGCCGGTGGTTTCGTTCGGCATCAGAAAAGGAAGTTCAAGCTCAGAATGTGGATGTGGATATCTTTTGCGTCCTTCGCATCGTATGCTTCGCTGGGTTTGAAAAAGCCGTATGCGTAAAATAGTTTTACGTCACTGCGAAAATCCCACACCAATTGTGCATCAATGCCCTGCCCGACAACGGGCTTTGCCACTTTAGCGCTCGCGTCAGAGATGCTGTAATCTGCGTTGATCTTGCGGTAATAGGTGTATTTGCCCGCGACCATGAGGTTGCGCCCCCAGTAGAAATGGTTGAGCGGCCGGAGCTGAAATCCCGCGCGAATGACGTGCAGATTCGAGATCTTAGGTTTAAGCGCAAGGCCTGCAGAATAAGCGCCAAAATAATAAAAATTATTGTCGTCACCCTGCACATTTTCTTGCGACGGATTGGCGACATTCGTGGTGCTGGTCGGTGATGAGTCGCGACCTGAACCCGCAGCGTATTGCAGGGCTAATCCGGGCTTTAACAGGTGCTCAAACCAAGGCAATGAATAGTTGATATCGGCGGTGACTCCCCAAGCATTGATATTCGTCTGTTCGTTTTTCGCTTCGTCAGTGGTAGTATTCTTATTATAAGTTTTCCCCCGCTGCAGCACAAATTCAGCCAGATACCGCAGGCGCGGTGTGATGATATAGCCGCTGGCTCCCAAGCCTAAGTTGAGCGGGTCATAGGCATAAATCTTTCCTTGAGCATTGCCGGCAGTGGCGGCACTACGGCTCATATCCCGCGAATACTGAGCAAGCAGATACAGGCTTGAGCCGTAGAGTTGTGGCGATACAATTTCGGCGGCAGCAAAAATGCGACGACCGGGGTTTGGTAAGTTCACATCTGCGGCCCGGCCAGGGACAATTTCGTAGAGACCTTTCTGCGCAATATCGCCATTCGTCGCGCAGCCGCTGAGCGAGATCGTGCACCCGCCGTATTCGCCGGAATACAATACCTGGCCTTTGACGAGCAGGTACTTGAACGCTCCGTTGTATTCAGCGCCATCGGCGAAATTAGCAAATAGCAAACCGCGACCGAGTTTATAGAATGCCCGGCCTGCGGTAACCTGATGCCGGTTAAAATTGAGCTCGGCATTGAAGAATTCAATATTGTATTCACCGACGCTGCGCTGCACGCCGATTTTCTCCTGCGCTTCGGTCAGGCTCGGATTATTCTTATAAGCGAACTTGCCGCGGGCGTTAAAGATATGCTGTTCCCGCCACATATACTTGAAGTAGGGACGGTAGTTGCCGAGGAAATACCCCTGCGGCAAGCCGATGGAATCATTGATCAGCGTGTTTGCCGCCGACACGCCGTACTGATAGCTGTGCCGTTGCGTGTAATCGCCTGTTTTATCCAGCGGCTTGAGTTCTGACAGGGGTACGAATTCATCTTCAGCGGTCTCGAGCTTTTCCTCATGCCTTTCTTTTTCCTCTGGTTCATCTTTTTCTTTCTGTTGTCCGAAAACGGGGATCACGAAAGCGCAAACTACCAGCGCCGAAAAAAGAAATCTTAACATAGGTCTTTATCCTTGCGAAACGAAATTACAGCTTTTCAAAAGTGACCTGACTGCCAAAGCCGAGCGATTCCAAGTCAAAGAAAAAATCAAACAAATCAAACATGTCGCTCATATTGCCGGAAAAAGTAAAGTCACCCGAGGAAAATGACATATCTGCTTCCGCTGCACTGACGCCCTGACCAGCCATGGTCACTGTGCTGTTTTTCATTTCCATCTTATCTGCTGTCGTGGTTCCTGATGTGGTAACCTGCGATTTGCCACCCTGCGGCACGATCGAGATACGGCCATTGCCGTCGACGATCTGTGAACTGGATTCTTGCAGGGTCACATCTGTTCCTTTATCTGGAGTATAGCCGACTTCTTGAATTGTACCACGCACGCCCGCAACAACCGTCGGGGTACGCACGCGAAAGTGGTTACGTGCATTAGCGTCATTTACCTTCGCAATATCCGCATTCATGCGGCCAAGGCGCAGACTCATATTGGTTTGTGTGCCGTAAGAGCCCGCGCTGTATTGATCAAGGCTCGCCAAAGTTCCCGGGTTCAGCGTTACCTTGCTGCCATTCGGAAAAATCAGCGTTGCGCGACCTGCGGGGCCGGTCTGCAATTCGGTGTCTGCTGTAAGCGGTGTACCGATCTTTGCGTTCTGCCATTTGCCTTTTTTTTCACGGTACTGAACGAGGCCAGAAAGCGATTCAAATTTTGCCACTGGCTTGGCGTAAATAAAACCGCTGCCCGCAATGATCAGCACCAATGAGATTTTTTTCACTAAGCTTAACATATTATTTCCCCCAGTTTTTTTCCGCTGCAACGTATTCTTCAGCCGAACTAATAGTACCCAATAATTGCTCTCCAGACAGGTGCTGACCCGCGGTCGCTTTAGATGGCATGATACCCGCTTCTTGTACGTCGCGTATGGCATAACGCTCCCAGCCGGTCAGCCAGAACAAAAGACCTTGTTCGGGCTTATAGATGCGCATGATGGCATACGCAACGGTCCCGCGATCGAGCTTTTCTTCACCGCTGTGCTTCTGCACCAGATCAAGTTCACGCGCGCGCTCGAGCCGTTTTGCCTGCGATTTGATTTTGCCGTATTCCCCGCGGTACATTAACAGCAGGTCGGCCAGATCTTGTACGGTGGCTTCTTTTCGATGTTGAATCGCGCGGTAGGCTTCCATTTCATCGCTGATGTTTTCTACTGGTTGCAATTCGTCAGATTTAGCTTTTGCGGTTTGTTTCTCCGCCTTGGGCTCCTCTTTCTTCGCAACTTTGTCTGTTTCGGCCGCTTCTTCGTCCCGCACAACCTGCTCAGTTTGTTTCACTGGTTTTGCAGGTTTTTTCTTCTTTTTTTTCTTCTTCGCGGCCTCGGCAACGCTCGTTAGGAGCAGTATAAGGAGTAATAATGCGAGCAAACGGCGCATAACTCAAAGGCAGTCGGTTTTCGCCCCTGTCAACAAATTTGTCGCGCCGCCCATTTTGCTTTCCTGCGCTTTTTATGGCCTACCGACAACCCCGGTGTAAGCCTGCTTACCCGCGAGAATGGTGTCATTACCCAAACTATTGACGCGGCAGGGCTCTATATTGCGGTGCATCATGTTTGATGCAACTTCGGTATTCGGTGCGGTAGCGCTCCCTAAACCACCTGCGCCGCCCTCTTTGCCGCTAATTGGCAATTATTTCCAGCTGAAAAACGACAGTCTCGAGTTTTTGCGCCGTGCAGCCCGCGACTACGGCGATG
>JAEUSA010000282.1 GCA_016788945.1 Leptospiraceae bacterium | reverse complement strand
TCATGAAAATAACGACAGATATTCGCTCCTTCTGCAGGAATGTAAGCGTAACCTGACTGGGCATCAGCATAAAGCGGAATCTGGCTTTTCCGGAACAATGGATTGATCGTGAGCGTGACGCCTTCATAGCTCAGGGTTTTGTCGAGCAAGGGCAGGGCATCTTTGGCCAACGGAAATACGCCCAAAGTTTCGAGCTTCATTTCGCGGGTACTGAGCTGCTGAATTTTACCTTCAAATTCGGTGCGGATGGTCGCGATATTGGTGATCAGATAGCCACCGGATGCGTCGCGGTATACACCATTCTGCAACAAAACGGCGTCCGATGCGTCATAAGGAGATTTCATATTCTTGCAGGGCGAATTTCACACCGCACGTAAAGATTTTTACGGCATACGCGCGCATTTCGCAGGGGTAATCATGAGCTCCGCACACGAAACTGAAGAATCGCTCAGGCTTAATCTCGACTTCAGCAAGCTGGCGCAGATCGCCGCCGCGGGCGAACCGGTGGTTCCGGTCGCCGTGCAGGACTTTGAAACTCACGAGGTATTGCTGATTGCATACGTGAGCCGCGAGGCATTGGCTCTATCGCTGCGAGAAAAGCGTGCCATCTTTTATTCCACATCGCGTCGCGAAATCTGGCGCAAAGGGGAAACCAGCGGCGACGTTCTCGAGCTGGTCGAGGCGCGGGTGAACTGTGAGCAAAATAGTCTGTTGTTTTTGGTGAAAAAAGCAGGCAAAGGTTCTTGCCACACGAAAGGTCCCGATGGGATAAATCGCGGTAGCTGCTATTATCGAAAAATCAACTCAACGGAAGTACTCGATTTCGTTTCCTCACAAGAATAGCCATTCCGTGAGTTTGACGGCGCTCAGAAATTTTTTCATCTTAGCCACCGGCTACATAACATTGCTGCTACTTTTTCCGCAGAAACTGCAGACGATTGAATCGTATGCCTATGCAATGGGCATAGAACGTTACTATGATCTTTCTCAGACATTCGTGCAGGGGCAGACGGCGATCGCCCTGCCTGATTTTGCGCGTTATCACCCGAACCATCCCGCCGTACACTGGATAGCGGGCAAGTTGTTTGACTGCTGCGCATTGCCGGGTTTTACTGCACTGCGCCTATTCAATATTTTCGGTGCTTTACTTACGTTATGGTTTGTTTATCAATCAGCGTTGCTGCTGTGGCGCCGGCAGGGTATTGCCTTTGCAGTGGCGTCCATTACCGCGTTCTCGTACGTCTTTTGGGCAGCTGCGCTTTCGGCCGAGGTGCACCTTTCTTCAGTTTGGTTGTTATCTGCTGCGATGTTTTTTTTGTTGCGTTATCTGCTCGCGGAGGGGCAGAACACGAACCGTACCGTGAGTATCGCAGCCATGCTTTTTGTCGGCGCGATGGCTTTTCATCTCTATGCAGTTTTTGCGGCAATTCCCGCTGGTGTTGCTCTGCTCTTTACCGGTGGCAAACGCTACCGGGCCTTTGCTCTTGCTGCCACGATTGTCATAACGGGTTTTTTTCTGTTCTATGTTGTTTTTCTGGCAATAGAGCTTCGGATAGAATCTCCGCGGCGTTACTTTGACACGATGCTCATGTATACCCGCCTGACACATGTGCGCTACCATGGTGCAGAATGGTTTGGCATGTGGTTCAAGACAGCGCTGCAGTCCCTGGTTTATGGATTTTCCCCATTATCGGTGGCAATAAAAACTATCGTCGGTAGCACGATTGTTTTTTCGGCTTTTCTCTTTCAACGATCGGGGTTGCCGCGATCTGTAAAAATTCTCCTGCTCGGTTGGCCTTCGGTCTACATTTTGCTCAATATTATTTTTGGCGGGCGCGCCGACGGAATAAACGGTTGGTTGTTTTCTCTACCTGTTCTCGCCATCCTCAGCGGCGCGCTATTTGTGCGGTTAGAGGGAAAATCGGAATGGCGTGTTTATCTTGCGTTGTTCCCTTTGCTGATAGTCGTGGCAAACTTTTTCTCGGCGATTCTGCCCGCCTCGAAGCCTGAGAACAAAGAAATTATCTTTTTGGAAGCTTTCAAAGCTGACGGTATTGCTGGCAGTTCGGCTGTGCAACCAGTCCTGTTGCCGGTGGTTTTTGCCGTGGCAGATCCGGTGCTGACTTATGCTGAAATGTGGCAGATCGGCTCACAACTTGGTTATCGGCAGCAAAAGTTAGTCTTGTTTTGCTGCGGCAGCGAACGGCCGGAGGAGCAGCTGTTGCAGGTTTTACGCGAGAACAAGGGCTCTATGTTGCTGATCTCGGATGCTCTCGATACGAAAATGGAAGGTCTATTGAAACGCTCAGGGCGAAATGCCAACATGCTGCGCGAGCAATCGGGTGAAATTTCGCAGGTATGGATGCCAAGTTCAATTTATTTTTCGCGGCCGGCGGATTACCGGGTTCTCAAACGTATCCGGCTATGGTATGTGATGTGAATCGCGGTCACGCTCCGCGAATCTCTGAAAACAAGCTGCATACCCCACTGCTATCTGTGTGAACACCATAGGTATAAGCGAGATTGTCATGCGTGAGCGTATGGGTGCGGTCATTGGTTGAGCCCTTTGCCTGACGCAAGTCAAATCGCGTGCAGCCATAACGCGGCGCGGCGGCATTCTTGGTTTGCCGAGGTTCCGGAGCGGAAAGAATTTTGTTCAAGA
>JAEUSA010000260.1 GCA_016788945.1 Leptospiraceae bacterium | reverse complement strand
AATCGACGGGGTACGCGATCACCTCGAGCCCGGCCTTGCGAAAGCATGCCACCGACCTTGGCATGTGAAAAGCCGATGTCACGAGAATGATTTTTTTAAATGCATGCGCGGCGACGATCTTGCCACTTTCGGTGGCATTTTCGCGCGTATTGCGCGAGGCGCTATCCGCAAGTATTTTGTCTGCGCTCAAGCCCAAACCCACAAGGTACTTTTTTAATATTTCGCCCTCACGCAACCCGCCTTGCAGCATCAACCCCGAGCCGCCCGAAATAATCACATGAGCGGCTTTATTCTTGAGCAACAATTCGACGGATGCTGTCAGGCGATCGACTGCGCTGCCGAACTCGGGCCGTCCGCCGCGCAGCGAATTCGGATCAACCATGCCGCCAAGCAAAACGACGACGTCAGCTTTCGCCACGTCTTTGGCTGCAAGGGGTGTATAACGATTTTCCAAAGAACGCATGAGCAACGCCGAGCCGAACGAAGTCGAGCAAAACCATGCGACGGCCCATACGGTTAAGCACACACGGCGAAAGCGGCCGGTCAAATGGCGCCAGAAAACATAAAGCAAGAAGAGAAAAAACAGCGTCACCGGCAAAAACAGCGCAGCAAAAATCTTTGACAATACGAAAAACACTCAGCTGAGCACTTCGTAGCGCTCGGTCATACCGACACCTTTTAATTCAACCATGCCTACAGAACGTTTACCGATCTGCGCCGGTAAGCGGACCGCAAAATCGGCGGAACATAGTATCTGGTTTCGCGTTGCAGAAGATTCCAGCCGGCTGGCAAGGTTAACCGCATCGCCCCAAATATCAAAACTCTGCTTTCTGAGCCCCAGAATTCCGGCCATAACCTCACCGCAATGAATGCCGATGCGCACACCAATTTTGGGATACTTTTCTGCTAATAGCCGACGGACTTCGAGGGCAAACTCTGCCATTTCGGTGACATGGTTTGCTTCGCCAGATATGCCCGCAACGGCCATATAAGAATCGCCGATGGTTTTGATTTTTTCTACGCGATGCCGCGCAGCAACATGATCCATGTCGCTGTAGAGATCATTGAGCAAGCGCACAAGGCCGGCCGGATCTGTTTGTCTGCTCATTGCCGTAAAACCTACAAGATCGCAAAAAAGAATCGAGACATCGCTGCAGCGTTCTGCGATAAAAGTTTCCCCTGAAAGCATACGGCTCAGTACTGAATCGGGATACAGGGTGCGCAACATATCGGCATTCTTCTGTCGCTCGGCATCGAGATTTGCCTCGGAACGCGAAAACTCCCTCGTTACGAGCACCATAATCAGCACGAACATTAATCCTGCACCCGTCAGGTTCATGCGCGCAGCAGCAACAAGCTCATCTGAAGGAATCGACCCGATCACCGCCCAGCCACCGGGAGAAAAAAGCTGCAACAACACAAAAATAATCAGAGCTGTTGCCGTAATAATGCTGCCCAAAATGCGCGTATCGGAAAGCAGAAAGATACCACCGGCAATGACGGGCAGAAGATAAAAATTGAGGTTAACACCTTTCGCAGCAAGCAAATTGAGCACGACCAGAAAGACAAGAGCCGCCAAGAGAAACAGGATGCGACCACCGATATTTTCCCGCCCTATTGGCCGCCGCCGTAAAGCGAACAGAATGAGAATGATGAGACCGAAAAAGCCGCTGGCAATCACCGGCATGAGGTTAAGATAAGGCCTCAACGTCAGCGGCATGTTGACCAGGCTGAAAATCAAAGCGAGTAACAGAGATCGGGTATAGGTATTATCGATTCGCTTCGATTGGTAAGCCACAGACATCAGTCGAGTCCCCTGAAGTTTTCTTACGCGACTTTGCGCCTTGGTTTAACGGGTGAACTTAACCCACCGTATTTTGCGCGCAGATGTCATGCGAAACTGCGTCAATTGCCGTATGGTTTGACTATCCTTCTGTACGACGTAAACGTTTTGCCGGCAGGCGAGGTTACCCCCTTCGTCTGCCATACTACAATCATTTTCACCGGACATGAGTAAGGCGAGACTTTTACCGTCGGGGGAAAATGCGAAAGCATCGACGCCGCGAAATCCTTTACCGGAAAAGAACCCCGGTGCGTCGAGCGCCGGTAAATTGAGCAAATACCCTTTCGCCTTCGCCGGCCCGTATGGCTGTGAAATCCACACATCATAAGGGTCGAGCTTGTCAGGCGTATGTTTGCTGTGCACGATACGCGCGGCTATCACGCCTTCGCCTGAAACACCGAGAGAAAAGATATAACGGCCTGTAAAACTTTCCTGAGCTTCAACGCGCCCCGTTGCCAGATGCAGGCGATAAATCGTTACGTTGTCAGCTTCGTTCGTGGTAAACACGGCGGATTTTTTGTCGGGTGCTACTATGAGGTTTTCCATTTTGGGTTTGCCTGCGGTTTTGAACAGCACCTCGCGCCGCTGTAAATCTGCACCAAGCCGAACAATTTGTCGGCGTTCTTGGTATTTACCCGCAAGACAAATAATCGAATCGGCGCTTTCCCAGTCGCAATCGGCAAGTTCACTCGCAGGCCCAGCTTCTGCTTTGGTGGAAATGGTCTGCACGGTGATTGACGACAGATCACTGCGCAAAAAACGTTTTCCGTCGGGGGAAACGATACTATCGGCGTGCACAGAAATTTGCCCTGTCGCTTCTTTTGCCGTCACCAGCGGCGCGTGGCTACCATCGGCAGCAACCATAATACCCGAGTACACGATGTGCGGCTCAGAAATGACTTTCTGCAAATCGGCCGATCGTTTTTGATCGAGTTCGCTGGCCCGACCGTCACCCGGCGAAATAAAATGAATGCGCGGCCGACGGAAGTTCGCCTCGTCATCAGACTGGAAAACAATCAACGATTCTGACGCCGCACCGGCAAATGGCGGCATCGGCTTGGCAAATTCACGCCCACGGCATGCAGGCAGCCATGTGAGTAGCGCCAGAAAGAGACCGCATGGAGCAAGTCGTTTAAAGAGAACATGCATGCGGCATGCAGGTCGGCAATCCGCAGACGTAAAGGCGTTTACCATACCGCTTATTTTATCAAAATCGCCCATGGCTTCAAGCAGCAGACAGGCCGGCAAGGGCACGGCAGATGTTTTCAAAACCGATTTCGACGTCGCAGCCGCAACCGACAAAGACGGCATCGTTGGCGCGTTAAACTCTGCTTATGTTCGCGATAACAACCTGAAATACATGAAGATGTATGACTGGATGTCTTATGGCTACGACGTCGTCGAAAAAATTGTCGGCGGCTTCAAGTATGGAAAAGAGATTCAGAAAGTACGCCGACAACTGATGGCCGAGCCCGAATGGAAAGAAAGTGCCCGGGTGTTGTATGTCTCAATCGGCACAGGAACCGATCTGAAATTTTTTCCAGCAGACTCTCGTCCCGAATCTCTGGATTTTTATGGGGCCGACGTTTCTATTGGCATGTTGCGCAAATGTAAGAAAAACTACGCAAACTCCGGCATACAACCCAAACTAATTCACGCCTGTGCCGAAGATTTGCCGTTCGCCGATAACTCGTTCGATATTGTCTTTCATGTCGGTGGTATCAATTTTTTCACCGATAAAGCTAAGGCAATATCAGAAATGCTGCGAGTCGCTAAACCGGGCAGCAAGCTGATGCTCGCCGATGAAACCGCGGATTATGTCGAATCGGAATACAAAAAAAGTGTGTTCGCAAAAAAATATTTTGCCGACGCCGAATTTGATCTGGGCGAGCTCGAGGCCGCGATTCCATCGACAGTCAAAGAACGAAAGACAACCATGCTATGGGATGGCAAATTTTACTGTATTACTTTCCGCAAACCCGGTGGGAAAAGCGCCGCTAAACCAAAGGCAAAAGCCCGGCGGCGCTGAGCACGCTCTGAAGCTCTGGCAAACCACGGACTATTTCTGCGCGCATGCCGAGCGAACGCGCCATCTCGACGTTCAGACGATTGTCATCAACAAAGAAAATTTCACCGGGAGCGTGAGGCACAGCCGATAACACCGCCTGAAATATTTCTGCATGCGGCTTCACCAACCCCATCTTGTAAGAAGCAAAATGATAGTCAAAATAGCTGTTGAGATTCCATTCATTCTGAAAGCGCGGGTAATGCAGCGGGTTGGAGTTCGAAAGATACGCAAGCCGGAAGTTCGCCCTTAGACTCTGCAGTAAATCCGTCGCACCGGCATAAAAGCCCAGCGGCCAGGCGGCAAACGACTTAAGAAACTCGCTGTGTGGCATCGCCGACCCGAAAGCCGTCAGTACTCCGGCGGCAAATTCATCGTCGGTAATTTTGCCTGATTCATACTGCTGGACTGCCGCGCAGGTAAGCCAGGTCTCCCACAGTTCTACATCCGTCTTATGCTTACCGCCGATCTCGTGCAGCGCCGCAGTATCGACTTCGATGAGCACACCGCCCAGATCAAAGAGCAAAAGTTCGGGTTTCTTCACGCACGGGCAAACCAACACTTTGTACGGGCCGTAAATCGTATCATTCGTCATTGACAGAACGTTTGGCCGTGCGGTCGTTTCCCGATGAAAATTTTAGTTATAACCGCTTTGTTTTCTGTCGTCGTATTCTCGACGGCATGCAAAAAGAAGCCCGAAGCTCCGGTTGAGCCGACAACTATCGACAAGGTCTGCACCGAACAATTCGGACCCTACTACGACGAACGCAAGTACGTGAAATTTCACCGCGTGTCTTTTAGCGGCTACCTCGCCACCCCCAAAAGCGCGATGATCAGCAATACCATGTTTGTCGATGTGCATGAAAAACCCAACCGCGCCGGTACACTCGTGCGCGCGTCTTTTAGGGTCGGCACCGGCAAAAATCAGGTAGAGCGCCTCGGCAAATCGTACAAAGAATCTGATCTCAAGATCGAAGCCAATAACGGCACCATGCTCGGCCACGGCTCGAAAGTGCATATCGTCGGGGATGTTTCGCCCGGTGGTGTACCGGGCAAATGGCTCGATGGCTGTTATGTCAGGGTCGGCAGTGTTGAGCAGGCCCAGTAAGTTTAATTTGACGCTATGTCTCAATGCCCGGTTTTAACCCATGACTGTTAAACTACGCCTGCAACGTTACGGCACAAAAAAGAAGCCGTACTATCGTATTGTTGCGGCAACTTCGACCGTTAAACGCGACGGCCAATTTCTGGATATCGTAGGTCTTTATCACCCGCTGGTCAAAGAAGGCCAGCAGGTTCGCCTCGAAAAAGACAAGATTGAGACATGGCTCAAAAAAGGCGCCCAGCCTTCTGATACAGTGAAGAACATTCTCTCTAAAGCCGGCATCTGGAAGCCGTTTGCCGAAGCCAAGGCTCTCAAAGACGGTGCCAAACAAAAGCGCCAGAACGAAAAGGCCAAGGCCAAGCGCCCTGCAAAGTAACAAACCATGACCGAAGCGCGCAATTCTGATCCCGCATCGCTCGTTGAATTTATTGCGCGCAGCCTTGTGCGCAATCCCGACGACGTGCAGGTGTTGCCTGTAAAAAGCCCTGCATCACTGATTCTCGAATTGCGCGTCAATAAAGATGACATTGGCATGATCATCGGCAAAGGCGGACGTATCGCAAAAGCGATACGCGTGCTGCTCAACGCCATTTCTGTAAAAAAGATTATTCTCGACGACGGGCGCGAAGAGCGCTACCAGAAAATACTTCTCGAAATCGTAGACGAAGCCTGATCGGGGTGGGCATCTTATGCCCTCAACACCCGCTGAACCCCATGTGTTGCTCGCGCGCATAGGCCGTCCGCACGGCGTGCGTGGGGCTTTGCATATTGATCTCGCGGGTGAACATTTGCGGCATATCATTAACCAAAAGCTGGCGATCTTAAGCCTGCCCACCCACCCGACACCTGTAATCACTGACTATGCAGTGAAGACAAATCTGACGCTCGCCAAAGTCGAACCCGCTACGGGTGAACCCAGGTACGTGCAGTTTCAGGAAATTGCTGATCGCGACGCCGCCGCCGCTCTGACAAACTATGCAATTGCTGCCCCGCTATCGGCGATGCGTATTCTTGCCGCAAACGAGCACCGCAGCGCGACTCCCGCGCTTTCTCAACTATGGTATTTCGAAATTGTTGGCCTTACTGTTCTCAACGCCACAGATGGCAAGAAACTCGGCAGCATTACCGCGATCGAAGATCTTGGCCGCAATACGGTGATTACGATACAGCCCGAAAAAGGTAATACACTCACACACCCGTTAGAAATCCCACTGAACTACCCACACTGGCAAGGGGTGGATTTAGCACGTGGCACAGTCAGGCTATCTGAGTGGGAGCATTTCGTGAAGGCGAATGAATAATTTGCCGGCCGGTGTTGCGCGGCTTCGTGAAGGTTATCAGCATTCGTGCTGTACTTGACACTCTCATCGAATGGGGCGCGCTGCCCCGCTATGAAAAAATTCATTACCGCAGCTATTGCCCTCTCGACTTTGCTCGGCGGCTACCTGCTCGCTGAAGCTACATCTGCATTCCAGAACGATATACTCGAGCGCCACAACACGTTGCGCGCGAAGCACGGTTCAGCCGCACTGACGTGGAGCACCGAAGTTGCCAAAGTCGCTCAGGAATGGGCAGAAAAAATCGCACGCGAAGATACGATGCGCCATCGCCAGCCGAATAAATACGGCGAGAATATTTTCTGGATCTCCGGTGCCGAGGCGACGGGCAGCATGGTTGCAGATTCGTGGTACAGTGAAATCAAAGACTACAATTATGCACGTCCCGGTTTCGGCATGAAGACTGGCCACTTCACTCAAGTCGTGTGGAAAGATTCCAAAGAACTTGGTTGCGGCGTCGCCAAATCGCGCAGCGGCGGCACTTATGTCGTCTGCAATTATAATCCACCGGGCAATTACGCTGGCCGTTTTCCTGCCAATGTTCTGAAAGCCAAAGCCAATGCTGACCGGTATTGAAAAAATCGGCCTCGCGGTCATGATCTTCGTGCTCATGTTCGGCATGGGCGCGACGCTGACCTGGGCTGATTTCGCACGAGGCCTGAAAAAACCCAAGGCACTCATCATCGGCTTTTTGTCGCAGTTCGGTATTATGCCTGCGCTGGCTTTTGTACTGGCAAAAACCTTTGCGCTGCCCGACACGGTCGCGATTTCGCTGATTCTGATCGGCTGCACGCCCGGTGGCACAACCTCAAATCTGTTCAGTTACTATGCCAAGGGAGATGTAGCACTCAGCATCTCAATGACCACTGCTTCGACAATCGGCGCTGTATTCATGATGCCGATGCTGCTGTTGATCTATGGTTCAGCCTATGGGCAGACGAAGTTTCCCTTGCCTTACGGCAATATCGCATCGTCATTGGTGATCATGCTCATTCCGGTGATTATCGGCATGTATGTTCGCCGCAAGAACCACCGTGCGGCACAGATCTGCGAAAAAATCGGCAGCTGGGCCGGCACGTTGGTAATCATTTTTCTGCTCGGGGAGTTCTTTCTGCGCAATAATCAGGTGCTCAAAGAAGCTCCGTTCGCCGTGTTCGCCTCGGCGATTCTCTTGGGCGTTGTCGGTTTTGTGCTCGGTTATGGTGCTGGTTTCTTTACCGGCCTTACGCCAAAGGAAAGCCGTACGGTTTCGCTTGAGACAGGTATTCAGAATACGCCGATGACGATTGCCCTGATTATCGCGACGTTTCCCGCGGCAGAACAGCGGCAGGCACTGTTATTACCGATGCTCTACGCCGTCTTTATCGTCATCGATTCGGTATTCGCAAGCCTCATCTTTCGTCTGATGGCGCGGCGCGAACATGCGGCGCATTGAAGGTTAGCTGGTATCTTTGCGATTTCACATCGTCACACTGTTCCCTGAATTTTTCGACGGCCCGTTCAAAGCTTCCCTGTTAGGCAAGGCCGTCGAAAAAAATGTCATCAGCATCTCGCTCATAAATCCGCGCGACTACACGCCTTACAAACACCGCAAAGTCGACGATAACCCTTATGGGGGTGGTGCCGGCATGGTGCTGATGGTCGAACCGATCGCGCTGGCGGTTGAAGCGATAAAGGCCAAAGACCCGGCAACGCATGTTATTCTTCTCTCGGCGCGGGGGAAACTCTTCGACGCAGGCCTCGCCCGCGAATATAGCACACAGCACAGCAGCATTACGCTGATCTGCGGTCATTACGAAGGTGTCGACGAGCGTGTCGCCGAGCATGTTGCCGACGAAAGCCTGCGCATCGGTAATTTCGTACTATCGGGCGGTGAAGTTGCCGCCCTCACCGTCGTCGACGCACTCGCGCGGCGGCAGCAGGGCTTCATGGGCAACACTGAATCGCTCGCGCATGAATCGTTCGACCAAGCAGGCCATTTTGAACACGCGCAATACACACGCCCCGAAGACTGGCGGGGGCACAAAGTACCTGAGACTCTGCTCTCTGGTAACCACGCCAAAATCGCAGAATGGCGGAAACAAGAATCAGAAAAATTTAATGCCGATTAAGAGCCTATCTCAGTAGATCGAGGGCGCCCTTATCGAGACTTCAAAAAGCAGCAACGCCAAGCCCGGCGGGATACTGAGATCAGCTCTAATC
>JAEUSA010000186.1 GCA_016788945.1 Leptospiraceae bacterium | reverse complement strand
ATGGTATGGAATTCCAGATATTGCTCTACGAAGGCAAGCCGGTAAGCGTCATACCGCCGAACTTCGTCGTCGTCAAAGTAGAATACGCCGAAGAGGGGCTCAAGGGAGACACCGCGACAACAGCGTACAAAGAAGTTACCGTAGAAGGCGGCGGCAAGATACAGACACCGCTATTCGTGAAAACCGGTGACATGATCAAGGTCGACCTGCGCGACCTTTCTTACGTTGAACGAGTTAACCAAAAGTAATTGCCTGCGGCAATTACTTTTGGCTGATCGTAACTGATGGATAAACTATCCGCGGCGTTCGATCTGTTTCGCCGCGGCATGTTCCTTGAGGCCCGCGATCGCGCGGGCGAAATCATCGACGACGAACCGCAACATTTCTGGGCGCATTACCTTGCTGCGGTGAGTTCTGCCTTTGCGCCTGATTTACCCGATTTCGAGCGCCGGCTACAGGCGCTCGATGAGTTCGAGGTGCGCAATGTTTATCTGCATTATCTCAAGGCCTATTATGCCCTGCTGCAGCGCGACATCGAAAAGGCGCTGTGGAACTATCTGGAAATCGCCGACGATCCCGAAGGGTGGCTCGCGCGATCTTTGATCAAAAAATTCCGCAAGGTCAAAGAACTCAAGAATGTCGAATTCCGCGTCGCCGATTTTATTGTTCTGCCGGGCGAGCTGCCGCCGCCCACCACCTTGCGAACGCCCGCGAGCAGCAGCGCAAAGGTAAAACCTCCCTCGAAACCAGAGACCGAGCGAAATTCGACGCCCCCCTCCGAGGCAAAAGGTAAGGGGCGTGGCTGGCAATTCAGCGCCGATCTGAAAAAAAGACGGCATGCTTCGTTTCGCTTGCCTTACCGTATGGTTTTTCTCGTGGCATCGTTGCTGTTCGTGGCCGTTGCAGTTTTTTTAGTCATCCGCCTCAATTTCAAAGAGCGCAAAACGGCTCAAGTGCCAGACTTGCAAATCGCCGACTCGGCCGCGGTGATGCCGGTCGTCGCCGACGATAAAATTCTGTTTCGTTACAAAAACCGAGAACAAGTCATCAACGACTTTGAACGCGCTAAGCAACTCATCGGCGCGCGCAAGGTGAATCAGGCGCGTTATCTTCTCAACCGGCTGATGCATTCGAATGCGGATTTTCAGAGTCGAGAAAAATCGCGTATCTTTATAGGGTTTATCGCCGACCCCGAATTCAGTGACTTCAACGATAATTTGCCGCTCAAAGAGTTATTCGATAATGTGAAGCTCAGGCGCGGTAGTCTGATCGTTGCGGCGGGTGAACTGCGCGACACCGTCGAAGATGGCAATGGCATTACCTACCAATTCATGGCGCGCGAAGGCGGTGAAGAATACCGCGTGCACGCTTTCCGGCCCTTGTCCATAAAAGAAGAAATAGCGTCGGGTAAAGGCGCTCAGAAAAGCATCCAAGTCTATGGCCGGTTTAAGGGACTCGTCGGCCAGCAGCAGGCGATTTACATCGAAGCGTTGCGAGTGTGGAAATAAAGATCTTTGAATCTATCTAATAGTTTGTCCGCCTGCCTCTGGCAAAATGATTGCACAGCCATGTATTTTTTAACCCGTGCCGCATGGTTGCGCGGTTAGGCATCTTCTTCCGGTTGTTTGCGACATTATTTTGCCTGTCCATAGCCGCTGCATTCGCCGCGGATAATGACGTCTCGCCATCGGAAGAGCTGGATGTTCTTCGCGGTGTTGCGGTAAACGATAACGCGACTTATTCTGACCTCTGCAATGTTATTTCTATTCAGACGGGTGATTTTGC
>JAEUSA010000162.1 GCA_016788945.1 Leptospiraceae bacterium | reverse complement strand
AAGTAAAACCGGCGCCGAGTGTTCCTCCGGTGACAACACCTTCTGCCACGAATTCGTCAGCCCCAACAGCAGGCGCAGCCGTATGTTTAACAGCGGAAGAAAAGCGTCTCGTCGACCTGATCAACCAATACCGGCGCACCAAAGGGTTGCCGACATTGGCGGCGACAAAATCGATGACACGGGTAGCGCAGGTGCATGCGAAAGATCTCACCGATAATCGCCCGGCAAGCGGCATGTGCAATATGCATAGCTGGTCGGCAAAAGGATCATGGTCGGCTTGCTGTTATACCTCTGACCATCGGCAGGCGAAGTGCATGTGGAAAAAACCATCTGAGCTAACTCAGTACCGCGGCAGTGGCTTCGAGATATCCGCAGGTTCGTCGGGTGCGGCGATCGATGCCGCGACGGCGCTGCGGGTGTGGCAGGGCTCCTCTGGGCATAATTCGGTCATTGTGAATATTGGCATGTGGAATAAGCCTTGGCAGGCGTTCGGCGTTGGCATGAACGCGGGTTATGCAGTTGCCTGGTTTGGTCACGAGGCCGACGCCGCGGGCGTGGCCGAAGTCTGCAAATGATTTGACACAGGCGCGGCCGGCAGAAGCATCACGTATGGCACAAGAAGTGGCAGAGCAACAATCTGAAGGCGCGCAATCTGTTCGCCTCGCCGTAGCGAAGACCAAAAAACTCTACATTGGCGGTGAATTTCCGCGTTCTGAGTCGGGTCGCTCCTATCCATTGACTGCTAAAAGCAATGGCAAGTTCTACGCCAACATCGCACAGGCCAGCCGCAAAGACGCCCGCAACGCGGTAGAGATAGCCCGCAAGGCGGCTACCGGCTGGGCGAAGAAGACCGCTTACAACCGCGGTCAGATTCTCTACCGCATGGCAGAAATGCTTGAATCGCGGGCCGGCGAGATCAGTGCAGAAATCAGCTTGGTATCCGGCGTGTCAGCGGCAGCCGCCGCGAAAGAGGTAGAAACTTCTATTGATCGCCTCGTCTGGTATTCCGGCTGGTGCGATAAATTTCAGCAATTGGCGGGTAACCATAATCCTGTAGCTGGCTCGTATTTTGATTTCTCTGTTCCTGAACCGATGGGTGTCGTTGTCTCCGTTTGCCCGAACTTTGCACCGGTGCTCGGTTTCATTTCACAGATCGCCCCCATCATCGCCGGCGGTAATTCGGTTATTGCGATTTGCTCTGAAGAAAATCCCGCCGTTGTCGTGAGTCTTGCCGAGGTGCTTGCAACCTCAGATCTGCCGGGCGGCGTTGTGAATGTTTTGACCGGCTTTCACAAAGAACTGGTTCCCGGTTTAGCGCAGCACATGGATGTCAATGCGATCGACCTCGCCGGCGTATCAGAAGAGTTGCGCCAGTCAGCGGAACACGCCGCAACGGAAAACCTCAAGCGAGTGCGCTATAAGCAATGGAAATCAGCAAACGATCTTCATGGTGACCTCGGACAGAAGCTTGATTACATCACTGACTTTCAAGAATACAAAACGATCTGGCATCCGATCGGCACCTGAGCAGACCGCTCTCTAATGCGCTGAGGCTGTGACTGATGATTTTAGACAGTCGCCAGTTTTGACGACTTAAAAGATATTTTTTTCCGGCCGACGAACTCGACACGCTTCTTTTCTACATCGCGTACGATATCAAGAAAATCCAAAAGCTTCGACATCACCAGCACACCTCGCATCAACGAAACGTCTTCGGAGAACTTGCCGCGCGAAATTTCATCTTTGAGGTTGAGGTCATTTACCGAGTTCACAGCGCGGATGAAATACTCTTCATTTTCAATACCGTGATGGATAAAAACAGGTAACACATTGGAGTATTTGATGGCATTCTCAGCAGCTTCCGTTACCGAGATCACCACCTCATCGCGGTGGGGGCCGATGACACCCTTGTCGTCACAAAAATTCTGCACACGAGATCGGATGAATTGCAGCGGAGAGAAATTCATGTCATTGCCGACGAAAAAGCTTTCTGATGAATCTTTGTGGAACACCCATTCGTTATGATTACGCCAGCGTAATTCGCTGTACGGGAGTATTACTTCGGTCGCACCTGCATCGAATAAGCGGGTAATTTCGCGTTGCATGAAGTTTTCATCAATCGCGATATTGCTCTGTTCTTTGGCGTCACCGACCTGCCGGTCGAGGTCGCTCTGGAATTCACTGAGGTTTGCCGGCAGTGGTTTCGCGGCCAGCAGGCGGTACATTTGCGCCCATTGTCTGAAATTATCGGCGCTGCCATGAACGCCGGAACAGAATACGGTTTCGAGTATTCCGCGATGCATCTGCTGCGAAATTACGCACCCGAGCTTGCGGTCAACCAATAAATAGGTGGGTTTGTCCGCGTAGGGGTTGCAGCAAAAACCATTGACATTATATTCTGAAATGGAAGCGCCCCACATGCGCTATCTGCTGATACCGTTCGGCTTCATTTTTTATGTTTGGTTTTTGATCGCTTTCTTGCCGATTACCGTGTTGTGCGCGTTCACGGTGATACTCTTGGCGCCCGTATGGCCGCGCAAGCACAGTGCGAAGCTGCGGCATGTCGCTGAATTCTGGGGTTGGATCGGCATCAGAATCACGTTCTGTCCGGTTTACGTTTTCGGCAAAGACAAAGTGCTGCATGAGCCGGGCATTATCATCAGCAACCATCAATCCCTCTTCGACATACTTGCCGGGCTCGGTCTGTACCCCATCGACTTTCTGTTTCTATCAAAAGAGGCCGTGTTCAAAATTCCGTTCATCGGTTTGGCAATGAAGAAACTGGGTTACATACCGGTCAACCGCTCAAACCCTCGCCAGGCCGCGCGGTCGCTCGAAGTTGTCGAGGCCCGCATTCGCGAGAATAACCGAGTGTTGATATATCCCGAAGGCACGCGCAGCAAGGACGCGCGTGTGCTTTTGCCCTTCAAAGCAGGTGCCTTTCAGGTTGCTGAAAAAGGTCGATTTCCGATTTTCCCGATCGTGCTCTACGGCACGCAAGAAACACGACCGATGCACTCGAATGTGCTGTTGTTTCCTCATCGCATAGCCGTGCAGGTGCTTGATCCGATTACTGTCGATAACGAGCTGCACCCGGCGAATACTTCGAGCAAACTGACCGAGAAAGAAAAAATGGCCGGGATCAGGGAAGTCGTACAAAAAGCATACCTGCAGCTTGCCGACAACAAGGGTCGCAAACCTGCCGTGGTGTAGCACGGCGTGCGTATTGCCCGTGTTCTGTTTGCGCGCCTGCCGGAACCGGGTTTAGTCAAGACCCGTCTCGCCGCTGACCTTGATGGACCTTCGGCTTTTGCGCTCTATCGCTGGCTATTACGCGCACAAAAACACGCATTCGAGGAGAAACCCGAACCCGGTAGTTCGTATACCGACTATGTTTATTATGCACCGGCTATCTCGCGGCTGGGCGCGCGCGCGAAATTCTATCCAGATCTCACTGGTCTGCGGCTTAGATTCAAACCGCAGATAGCGGGTGACCTCGGCCAACGTCTCGCTGCCGCCGCCGCGGAAGTTTTGCGCGATCACGATCTTGCGATGATTTGGGGTGCAGATATACCGGCTCTACCACCTGGCATTTTTGCCACCGCCTCAGCGCTATCGCCGCAAAGTGTCATCACACTAGCCCGCGACGGTGGTTATGCATTTCTCTCTGTGGCAAAGGAGAAATTTTCACCGGATATTTTTTCACACATCCGCTGGAGTACCGCACAGGCGGGTAAAGACCAGATTACTGCACTCAAACGCTGCGGTATCAAAGTCGTGATTAGGGCTAAAGTGGCGGATCTTGATCGCATCTACGATTTACCCCGCATCTTACGCGAACTCGAGGCGTTCGGCAGAACCGAAGTTCTACAGGATCTACACCAGACTATTCGAAACCTTAATTCACTTTTCAGCCCGGGCGAAGAATAAAATGCATCGGCGATGAAACTGGAAAACGGTCCGCTGACCGGCGTGCGCGTGTTGGATCTATCACTGCTGCTGCCGGGGCCGCTCTGCTCGCAGCACCTCGCCGACATGGGTGCCGAAGTCATTAAAGTGGAAAATCCCCGATTAGGCGACATGACGCGCTATTTGACGACCAAAGTTTCGCGCGGTGATTTTTCAGAATCCGGTGCATTTCTGCAACTGAACCGCAACAAGAAATCGATTACGGTGAACATTAAGCGTGAAGGCGGGCGTGATGTTATTATGCGCTTGCTCAAAGATTGTGACATTTTGCTTGAAGGCTTTCGGCCAGACACGCTCAATGAATTAGGCATTGGTTATGAACAGTTAAAAGAGAAATTCCCTCGGCTCATATATTGCGCCATATCGGGTTATGGCGCCACGGGACATTACAAAGAACACGCCGGGCACGATGCGAACTATATTGCCCGGGCGGGGCTTTTGTCGCTAAACGGAGTGAAAGGTGGTCCCCCCGTTGTTCCGGGCATCCAAGTTGCTGATATTGCGGGGGGTACGCTCACCGCGCTTGCCGGTATTCTCGCAGCGCTTTATGCTCGGGAAAAAACCGGTCGGGGTCAGTTCGTCGATGTCTCGATGCAAGACGGTGCGGTACCGTTTTTATCGTTACTGCTGGGTGACTATATCGCGACGGGCAAAGAACCCGAACGCGGCAATGACATGCTGTCGGGCATGTTGCCGAATTACCGCATCTATGAAACCAAAGATGCAAAATACGTGATGCTGGCGGCGCTCGAAGAGAAATTCTTTCAGACATTTCTGCGCCAAATCGACCGGGAAGATATTCTCAAGAACATGTCGCGCGATGAATCCGGTTTTTCGGCCGCGATCAAAGAGATGGAAATCGTCTTCAAGCAGCGCACGTATGCGGAATGGGCGCCTTTGTTTGAGAATCCTGATAGTTGCTTTTCAGGGTTGAGTTCACTCGCCGAGGTACTCAAAGACAAACACCTGCGTGAGCGGGGCACTGTGCTCGAAATTGATCATCCGAAACTTGGTAAAATTCCTGTGATCGGTTCGCCGTTCCATTTTTCGGAGACACCGGTGAGTTACCGCATCGCGCCGCCCGCGCAGGGTGAACATACCGACGAGGTGCTGAAAAGTGCGGGTTTTTCCGCTGACGAAATTGAAAAGCTGAAAAAAGACAAATGTGTTTAATCGAGGTAAATGATGTACGCTAAGGGAAAAACATTTGAAGAAATACAGGTCGGCGAGACGGCCAGTTTCACCAAAACCATTACGGAGACCGACGTATACCTATTTGCCGGTATCAGCGGAGATTTTAATCCGCTGCACGTTAATGAAGAATATGCGAAACAATCGCCGTTCAAGACGCGTATCGCTCACGGTGGACTCGCGGCATCGCTGCTGGCAAACGTGCTCGGCATGAAGCTGCCTGGACTCGGTACCGTCGCCCTCGAAGTTACACAGAAATTCCGTAACCCCGTATATTTTGGCGACACGGTTACCTGCGCGGTTACCGTGACGAAAAAAGTCGAGCGGATGAAAATTATTGAGATGAATATCTTGTGGTCAAACCAGCGCGGAGAGACCGTAAGCAAGGGTTCATGCCGCGTCTTGCCGCCGGCGGCAGATTAGGTTTGACGCCTTTTTCGGTGTTGCATTACTCGCCAACGCACCGCGTGACCGAATGGTCATTCAATTCAGGTGCCAAAAAACAGGAGAAAGAATGAAAAAAACAGGTTTGGTCATTGTCGCGGCTGCCTTTGCGATTGCAGCGTGCGGCGGCAGAGGTACTGCCATCAAAGAATACGGCGAGGCATTTGATACCGCAACTAAAAAAATCAATGAGGTCTCAGCTGACCTGAAAGCGGCAAAAGACGGAAAAGCAGTCGGTGCTGCGCTGAACAAATTTGCCGATACTCTGAACGAAATGAAGACCAAGGGCGAAGCGCTCGATAAAAAGCATAAACTGAAAATGAAAGGTGACGAGGTTCCACCAGAACTCAAACCCAAATTCGAAGCATTCCAGGCAGCCGTAAAAGCCATGTCTGAAGGCCCGATGATGGAAGCCATGAAGGCGCATGCAGCTGCACCAGAAGTTGCTGAGGCCCTCAAAAAAATACAGGAAGTCTCAAAAGACTGAGTTTATCCGCCGCCTTTCGGCCTCATAGGCCGCAAAGGCGACCCGGTTTTATTGCGTCTCAAAATGGAGTGCGCTTTGTGTTGACAGGCAATCGATTGACGACAAATAGCTGACAGTCTAAATGCAGAAACCGCCCGTTCTTATTATTGATCCCGATGTTGCCCTGCAGGAGATTCTTGGCGAAATTCTGAAGAGCCGCTTTCGCATCTTTACCGCCAACAGCATTGAAGAAAGCCGGGCGGTCATGGGCGAAGAAGATCCGCATCTCATCTTCATAGAGCTTGTGCTGCCGGGTGAAGACGCGATACAATATATCGAACGCACCAAAAAAAGCAAGACCA